>NZ_JBFTEP010000072.1:0-19647 GCF_047229365.1 Cellulomonas pasadenensis
TCACCGCCGGCCCCCGCGCGTGGGCCGTCCGCCGGGGCCGGCGCCGCGGGGCGCGGAGCCGGCGCGGGGCGCGCGGCGGAGCCGTTGCCACCGCCGGCGGGGTAGGTGTCGCGCAGCTTGCGCACGACGGGCGGCTCGATGGTCGAGGACGCCGAACGGACGAACTCCCCGAGCTCGCCGAGCTTGCTCATGAGGGTCTTGCTGTCGACTCCGAGCTCCTTGGCGAGCTCGTAGACGCGGACCTTGGCCACATCTCTCCTGTCTCGGTCCGCCCGGACAGGTCGGACCGTCGTTAGTGCTGGGTACTCATCTCTGGGCACTCATCGCTGCGTGCTCATCGGGTCGCCATCGGCTTCCAACCCGCTTTCCCTGTCGACGGTCGGCGTCGGTCCTGTCCCGACACCGTCGTGCTGCGGCCCTGGCTGGTCCGCGTACCGGTGCACCGCACCGGCGACCACCTCCGTGCCGAGCGGGCCTGCGTGACGCAGGGCCCTCCCGAACGCCCGCCGGCGGACGGCGAGCTCGAGGCAGTGCGGATCGGGGTGCAGCCAGGCACCCCGGCCCGGCATCCGGCGGCGCTCGTCCGCGACGAGCACGGGTTCACCCGTGGCGTCGCGGCCCAGCACCACCCTCAGCAGGGCCGATCTCGGACCGGTCGAGCGGCACCCCACGCACGTGCGCACCGGACCCGGATCGGGCACGGGAGGCACGGGATCGGGGGTCCGCCTGCTCGGCGTGGAGAGCCGGCCTTCCGGCCCAGCCTCCGTCAGTCTACCGCGCCGGCTCACCGGACGTGACCGGACGCCCCGTCGGTCGCGTCCGCGCGGCGCTCGTCGGCACCCTCGGAGGGGTCCTGCGCGTCCGACCGGATGTCGATCCGCCACCCCGTCAGCTTGGCGGCGAGCCGCGCGTTCTGGCCCTCCTTGCCGATCGCGAGGGACAGCTGGTAGTCCGGGACGACGGCGCGCGCGGCCCGTGCGTCGGGGTCGACGACCGTGACGGAGAGCACGCGGGCGGGCGACAGCGCGTGCGCCACCATCTCCGCCGGGTCGTCCGCGTGGTCGACGATGTCGATCTTCTCGCCGTGCAGCTCTGCCATCACGGCGCGGACGCGACCACCCATCGGGCCGATGCAGGCGCCCTTCGCGTTGACGCCCTGGACCGTGGCGCGCACGGCCATCTTGCTGCGGTGGCCCGCCTCGCGGGCCAGCGCGGTGATCTCCACGGTGCCGTCCGCGATCTCGGGCACCTCGAGGGCGAACAGCTTGCGGACGAGGTTCGGGTGCGTGCGCGACAGCGTGATCTGCGGCCCGCGCTGACCCCGTGCGACGTCGAGCACGTACACGCGCAGGCGCTCGCCGTGCACGTACTTCTCCCCCGGCACCTGCTCGTGCGCCGGCAGCACCGCCTCGACCCCACCGAGGTCCACGAGGACCGTCCGCGGGTCGCGGCCCTGCTGGATGACGCCGCCGAGCACCTCGCCCGCCTTGCCGCGGAACTGACCGAGGACCTGGTCGTCCTCGGCGTCGCGCAGGCGCTGGACGATGACCTGGCGTGCCGTGGCGGTCGCGATGCGGCCGAAGCCGGCCGGCGTGTCCTCGTACTCGGGCGTCTCGGCGTCGGGCGCCTCGGGGTCGACCGGGTCCTTGGCCCACACCGTCACGTGCCCGGAGCGGCGGTCCACCTCGACCCGGGCGCGCTGCTGCGCCCCGGGCGTGCGGTGGTACGCCGAGAGCAGCGCCTGCTCGATGGCCTCCACGAGCACGTCGAGGCTGATCTCCCGCTCGCGCTCGATCAGGCGCAGCGCCTGCATGTCGATGTCCACGTCAGCCCTCCGTCTCGATGTCGTCGTCCTGCCCCGCCACGCCGCTCAGGTCGACCTCGACCCGCCCCGACCGCACGTCGGCCCAGGGCACCGCCACGGGCGCCCCCTCCTTCGGGCGGCGGCCCTTGCCCGGGTCCGTCACGGGCACGACCACCACCTCCGGCGCGGCGCCGTCGCCGACCTCCACGAGGCGGCCGGCGACCACGCCGCCGTCGGTGCGCACCAGCGTCACCGAGCGGCCCACCGCGCGCCGCCAGTGCCGCGGCTCCGTGAGGGGCCGGTCGACCCCGGGGCTGCTCACCTCGAGCGTGTAGGCGCCGGGCAGCACGTCGGTGGCGTCGAGCGCGTCGGACACGGCCTGCGTGACCTCGCCGATGCGGTCGAGGTCCAGCTCGCGCTCGTCGTCAGCGGCGAGGTCGACGACGACGCGCACCACCGTGCGGGCCCCCGCGCCGGCGACCTGCAGGCCCTCCAGCAGGAGCCCGGCCGCCGTGACGGCGGGCTCCACGACCTCACGCACCCGGGGTGCGGCTGCTGGCGCGACCATGACGCGGCCTCCTGTCGGCTCTCGGCGCGGGCGGCACGAGCGGCGACCCTTGTGACGTTGTGGGCCCCCAGCGTAACGACTCGGTGGGCCGCCCCCGACCCGGTGGGGTGTCGCCTCGCGCACGTGGGAGGATCGCGCCCGATGGACCGTCCCGCCGCCCCCGCCCCGTCCGGCACCCCGTCCGGCACCGCCCCGTCCGGCACCGCCCCGCCCCGGAAGTCGCCGGCCGCCCGCCGGACGACCGTGCGGCGGACCGCGCGCGCCGTGCTGGCCCTCGCGTGCGCGCTGCCGCTGGCCGCGTGCGGTCTGCGGCTCGAGACACCGCCGCCGGTCGAGCCCAGCCCCGACGCCCTCGAGCAGGTGCGGGGCCGGACGGTGGCGGACGCGCTCGGGCTGGCGGCCGACGCCGACGCGGTCGCCGCGGGCACGCCCGACGGACCTGCGCGCACGGTCCTGCTCGACGTCGCGGCCTTCTCCCGGCAGCACGCGGACGCGGCGGGCGGTGTCTACGACTCCGGCCTGCCCGACCCCGAGCCGTCCGCGTCGACCGCACCGCCGCCCGCACCGGCCGCCGACGCGGCGGCGCTCGTGGCGGAGCTCGCGGACGACGCCGCGACCGCCGCCGCGGACGCGGACGAGGTCGTCGACGGGCCGCTCGCGCGGCTCGTCGCGTCCGTGGCGACGTCGCGCGCCGAGCTCGCCGACCGCCTCGCGGACGCCACCGGGCTCCCCCGCCCCGAGCCCGCCGGGTCCGCCGACGACCCGGCGGGGACGCCGGACGCGGGCACGCCGGACGCAGGTGCGTCCGACGCCGGGACGACGGGGAGCGACGCGCCGGTCCCGGGCACGACCGGGACGGCGTCGCCGACGGCGGACGCCGACGCCGGGTCGACCGCGGCGCTCGGCGCCGACGCCGCCGCGCTCGCCGCCGTCGCGCTCGCGCACGACGAGGCCGGCTTCGCCCACGAGGTCGTCGCCGCCCGCCGCTCCGACGACGCGCGCGCGCAGTCCCGCGCGGAGGCGGCCCGCCACCGCGCGGCCGGGAACCGGTGGGCGGTGGCGGCGGGCGTCGCCGGGCGGCCCGCCGACCCGCGCCGCTCGGCGTACGCGCTCCCCGCCGACCTCGACGACCCGGCCGTGGTCGACGACCTCCTGCGCCGCCTGGAGTCGGGGGTCGCGGACGCCTACGCCGCGGCGACCGCGTCGGCGGCACCCGGCGAGCGGGGACCGCTCCTCGCGGGGCTCCGCGAGGCGCACGCCGCGGCGGGGGCCCGCGGCGCCGCGCCCGTCCCGTTCCCCGGCGTGCCGGAGCTGGCGACCGCCCCGCTCGGCTGAGCCCGGCACGCGCGACGCCCGGCACCCCGTGGGTGCCGGGCGTCGGGGACCGGGGGTCAGCCGGCGAGCAGGCCGTCGACGAGCTCGGCGACGTGGTCGGCGGCGGCGTCGACCGCCACCTGCTCGGCGTCCCCGCCGGCGCGCGAGCGCACCTCGACGACGCCGTCCGCGAGCCCGCGCCCGACGACCACCACGAGCGGTACGCCGAGCAGCTCGGCGTCGGCGAACTTGACGCCCGGCGACACCCTCGGCCGGTCGTCGTAGAGGACCTCGACGCCACGCGCGGCGAGCGTCGAGGCGAGCGACTCCGCGGCCTCGAACACCGCCTCGTCCTTGCCGGTCGCGACGACGTGCACGTGGGCGGGCGCGACGTGCGCCGGCCACGCGAGACCGCGCTCGTCGTTGTTCGCCTCCGCCAGCGCCGCCAGCACACGGGTGACGCCGATGCCGTACGAGCCCATCGTCACGACGACCGACTTGCCGTTCTGGTCGAGCACCGTCAGGCCGAGCGCCTGCGCGTACTTGCGACCGAGCTGGAAGATGTGGCCGATCTCGATGCCGCGCGCGAGCTCGAGCGGGCCGGAGCCGTCGGGCGCCGGGTCGCCGGCGCGGACCTCGGCCGCCTCCACCGTGCCGTCCGCGGTGAAGTCACGCCCCGCGACGAGGTCGAAGACGTGCCGGCCCGGCTGGTCGGCGCCGGTGATCCAGCGCGTGCCGGGCACGACCCGGGGGTCCAGCAGGTACCGCACCGAGGCGCGCTCGCCGCCGGCGCCGGGTGCGACGTTGGGTCCGAGCGCACCGGGGCCGATGTACCCGCGGACGAGCTCCGGGTGCGCGGCGAAGTCCGCCTCCCCGGCGGGCTCCACCTCGGCCGGCGCGACGCCCGCCTCGAGCCGCTTCAGGTCGACCTCGCGGTCGCCGGGCAGGCCGACGACCACGAGCTCGCGCTCGCCCGACGGGTGCACGAGCGCGAGCACCACGTTCTTCAGCGTGTCGCCTGCCGTCCAGGGCCGGTCCGGGCGCGGGTGGTGGGCGTTGGCGTGCGCGACGAGCGACTCGATCGTCGGGGTGTCGGGCGTGTCCTCGACGTGCGCCGCGGGCGCGTCGGACCAGTCGAGCGCCTCGGGCACGGGCGTCGTGACGGCCTCGACGTTGGCGGCGTACCCGCCCGCCGAGCGCACGAACGTGTCCTCGCCGATCGCCGTCGGCGTGAGGAACTCCTCCGACCGCGACCCGCCCATGGCACCGGACGTGGCCGCGACGATCACGTACTCGAGGCCCAGCCGGTCGAAGATCCGCTGGTACGCGCCGCGCTGCGCCTCGTACGCCCGCGCGAGCCCCTCGTCGTCGACGTCGAACGAGTAGGCGTCCTTCATGACGAACTCGCGGCCGCGGATGAGGCCGGCGCGCGGACGCGCCTCGTCGCGGTACTTGGTCTGGATCTGGTAGAGCGCGAGCGGCAGGTCCTTGTACGACGAGTACAGGTCCTTGACCAGGAGCGTGAACATCTCCTCGTGCGTGGGCGCGAGCAGGTAGTCGCCGTCCTTGCGGTCCTTGAGGCGGAAGATGTTGGGGCCGTACTCGGACCAGCGGCCGGTGGCCTCGTAGGGCTCCTTCGGCAGCAGCGCCGGGAAGTGCACCTCCTGCGCGCCGATCGAGGCCATCTCCTCGCGCACGACCTGCTCGACCTTCGCGAGCACGCGCAGGCCCAGGGGCAGCCACGTGTAGATGCCGGGGGCGGCACGGCGGATGTACCCCGCGCGCACGAGGAGCCGGTGGCTCGCGACCTCGGCGTCGGCGGGGTCCTCGCGCAGGGTGCGGACGAAGAGCGTGGACATGCGCAGGAGCATGGGGGCGAGCCTAGTGGCCACGACGCGGGCCTCCGCGCCGCGGCGGGCGGGCGCCGGCGGGGGCGGGTGCGGCTGTCGGTGCGCTGCGCCAGGATGGGCGCGTGCCGGAGCTGCCCGAGGTGGAGGCGCTCGCGCAGTACCTGCGCGGGCGGACGGTCGGCCGTACCGTCACGCGCGTCGAGGTCGCGGCCATCAGCGCGCTGAAGACCTTCCGACCCGCACCCACGGCGCTGCGCGGCGGCACGGTGCTCGACGTCGCCCGGCACGGCAAGTGGCTCGACACCGTGGTCGAGACGCCGGCCGACGGTGTGCTGCACCTCGTGTGGCACCTGTCCCGCGCCGGGTGGGTGCGCTGGTACGACTCGCTCCCGGAGCGCCCGGCCCGGCCGGGGAAGTCACCGATCGCGCTGCGCGTCGGGTTCGACGACGGCGCCGGGTTCGACCTGACCGAGGCGGGCACGCGCAAGCGGCTCGCGGTGCACGTCGTCGCGGACCCGACCGACGTGCCGCAGGTCGCGACGCTCGGCGTCGAGCCGCTCTCGGACGCGTTCACGCCCGAGCGGCTCGGTGAGCTCCTGGCGGCGCGCAACCAGCAGGTCAAGGGCCTGCTGCGGGACCAGGGGACGATCGCCGGCATCGGCAACGCCTACTCCGACGAGATCCTGCTCGTGACGCGCACGAGCCCGTTCGCCCCGACGCGCTCGTACGACGAGGCGCGCACGCAGCGCCTGCACGCGGCGATCCGCACGGTCCTGACCGAGGCCGTCGCCGCGGCGGCCGGCAAGCCCGCCGCCGACCTCAAGGACGCGAAGCGGCAGGGCATGCGTGTGCACGGACGCACCGGGCTGCCGTGCCCCGGCTGGGACGGCACGCCGTGCGGAGACACGGTGCACGAGGTGTCCTTCGCCGACTCGTCGCTGCAGTACTGCCCGACGTGCCAGACCGGCGGCAAGCCGCTCGCCGACCGGCGGCTGTCGCGCCTGCTGCGCTGACCCGTCGACGCGCCCCCGACCGGGATCGGGACCGGCGGGTCAGAACAGGACCGTCGCGTACTCCCCCACCTGGCGGAACCCCACGGCCTCGTACGCCCGCACCGCGCGCGTGTTGTAGCCGTTGACGTACAGCGACACGGTCGGCGCGATGTCCGCGCGGGTCGCCTGCACGACCGCCGCCATGCCGGTCTCGGAGAGCCGCTCGCCGCGCCGCTCCGGGTCGACCCAGACGCCCTGGACCTGCGCGACGCCGCCCGCGACGGCCGGCACCTCGGCCTTGAAGACGACGCGGGGGCGACGTCGCCCGGCGCCCGCGGGACGCTCCACGCGCACGAACGAGCGTCCCTGCTCGATGAGCGCGCGCACGCGCTGCTCGTACGGCCCGCCCGGGCCGCTGACCGGCGAGTAGCCGACCTCCTCGGTGAACATCCGCACGCACGCGGGCAGCACGGCGTCGTACTCCTCGGGCAGCGAGCGGCGGACCGCCGGGTCCGGTGCGACGGCGGGGTCGCCGTCGATGACCATGGACGGCTGGCTGGCCCGCACCTCGCGCTCGAGCGGCCACGCGCCGCGCAGGCGTGACCAGAGACCCAGCACCGCCTCGGCGGGGCCCACGAGCGACGAGCAGCGCCGGCCGCGGGTGCGCCCGAGCTCGGCGAACGCCGTCAGCGCGCGGGCGGTCGCCGCCGCGTCGTCCGTCGCGAGGACGGGCACGAGGTTGGCACCGGCCCAGCAGACCGCGCGCAGCTCGTCGTCCTCGGCGTAGCCCCACAGCTCGCCGCCGGCCCGGCGGAGCCCGGTGGCCGCCGCCTGCTCGAGCCTGCTCGCGGCGAGGACGGAGCCGACGGGGTCCGTGGCGCACACCGCGAGCGCCGCGGCGACGTCGTCGTCCCCGAGCACCGCCGCGCCGGTGCGCCCCCCGAGCGCCGCCGAGCGCACCGCAGTCATACTGCGATTGTGCCCCACGTCACACCGCGACGCGCGGTCGTCGGCCGGTCCGTGGCCGGTCGGCGTGTCGGTGCCCCGGGTCGTCAACCGACGGTGACGACGGGCGCGCCCTCGCCGCTCTCGACGGGGTCCATGGAGTCGGCGATCCGCATGGCCTCCTCGATCAGGGTCTCGACGATCATCGACTCCGGCACGGTCTTGACCACCTCGCCCTTGACGAAGATCTGCCCCTTGCCGTTGCCCGACGCCACGCCCAGGTCGGCCTCGCGGGCCTCGCCCGGACCGTTGACGACGCAGCCCATGACGGCGACGCGCAGCGGCACCTCCATGCCCTCGAGGCCGGCGGTCACCTTCTCGGCGAGCGTGTAGACGTCCACCTGCGCGCGCCCGCACGAGGGGCACGAGACGATCTCGAGCTTGCGCGGCCGCAGGTTGAGCGACTGCAGGATCTGGATGCCGACCTTGACCTCCTCCACGGGAGGCGCCGAGAGGGAGACGCGGATCGTGTCGCCGATGCCCTTGCTCAGCAGCGCGCCGAACGCGGTGGCCGACTTGATCGTGCCCTGGAACGCCGGCCCGGCCTCGGTGACCCCGAGGTGCAGCGGCCAGTCGCCGCGCGCGGCGAGCAGCTCGTAGGCGCGGACCATGACGACCGGGTCGTTGTGCTTGACGCTGATCTTGAAGTCGTGGAACCCGTGCTCCTCGAAGAGCGACGCCTCCCACACGGCCGACTCGACGAGCGCCTCGGGCGTCGCCTTGCCGTACTTCGCGAGCAGGCGCGGGTCCAGCGACCCGGCGTTCACCCCGATCCGGATCGACACGCCGGCGTCGGAGGCCGCCTTCGCGATCTCCTTCACCTGGTCGTCGAACTTGCGGATGTTGCCGGGGTTGACGCGCACGGCGGCGCAGCCGGCGTCGATCGCGGCGAACACGTACTTCGGCTGGAAGTGGATGTCCGCGATGACGGGGATCTGCGACTTGCGCGCGATCGTCGGCAGCGCCTCCGCGTCGTCCTGGCTGGGCACGGCGACGCGCACGATGTCGCAGCCGGAGGCCGTCAGCTCGGCGATCTGCTGGAGGGTGGCGTTGATGTCGGTCGTCGGCGTGGTGGTCATCGACTGCACCGACACCGGCGCGTCGCCCCCCACCTCCACCTTGCCGACGCGGATCTTGCGGGACGGCCGGCGGGGCGCCAGGACCGGGACCGGCGCCTGCGGCATGCCGAGGTTGATCGGGGTGCTCACGCGTCCATCATCCCACCACGCGGACGCGAACCGGGCGGTCGGACGCGACGTTCACCGACCCCACACGGGCGCGCCACCAGGGCGCACACCGCGACGTGGCGCGACTCACAGCACCGACACCGGGTTGACGACGTCCGCGTAGACGAGCAGCAGCCCGACGGCACCCAGCAGCACGAACACGGAGTAGGCCAGCGGCACGAGCCGCGCGGTGTCGAAGGGTCCGGGCCGGGTCGCCCCGCGCACGCGCGCCACCTGCCGCCGGGCGCCCTCCCACAGCGCGGCGGCGACGTGCCCGCCGTCCAGCGGCGGCAGCGGGATGAGGTTGAAGACGAACAGCGCGAGGTTGAGCATCGCGAGCGTCGCCAGCAGGGACGCCGCCCGCGTGGCCACCGTCTGGTCGTCGAGGGACGCGATCTCGCCCGCGAACCGGCCGACGCCGACGACCCCCACCATGGACTGCGCGTCGCGCTCGCCGCCCGTGACCGTCGTCTCGACGAGGTCGACGACGCGCGCCGGCAGGGTGCTCACCACCGACACCGTGTCCCACGTGCGCGCCGCCGTGAACGTCAGCGCCTCGCCCACCGACTGCCGCTGCGTCTCCTCCTGCGGCGAGACGCCGAGGAAGCCGACCGGGCGCGTGACGAGCGCGCCGTCGTCGTCCGTGACGTAGACGCCGTCCTCGCCGGCGACGGGCCGCTCGGCGACGACGGGCGTGACCGTCAGGTCCACCTCGTCCCCGTCGCGCTCGACGACCACCGGCACCGCCTCGTGGCCGGACCCGCGGATGAGGCCGGTCAGCTGGTCCCAGGAGGACACCGCGACGCCGTCGTACGAGACCACGCGGTCGCCGGGACGCAGCCCCGCAGCCGCACCGGGTGCCGCGGGGTCCTCCGCGCGGCAGCCACGGTCGGCGGGCGCGTCGGCCGGGACGACGCACTCCGAGACCGACGCCAGCGTCAGGCTCGGCCCGGGCAGCCCGATGCCGACGTAGGCGACCAGCACGAGCACGATCGCGATGAGCAGGTTCATGACCGGCCCGCCGAGCATGACGACGAGCTTCTTCGGGGTCGACAGCCGGTAGAAGGCGCGGTGGTCCTCGCCCGGCCCGATCTCCTCGCCGCTGGCGGCCCGGGCGTCGGCGGCCAGGCGCTGCGCCCAGGTGCGCGGCTCGCGCGCGCCGACCGCCTGCGCCGGCGGGTACATGCCGATGAGCCGGACGAAACCGCCCAGCGGGATCGCCTTGATGCCGTACTCGGTCTCGCCCTTCGTCCGCGACCACAGGGTCGGGCCGAAGCCGACCATGTACTGGCTGACGCGGACCCCGAACCGCTTCGCGGGGACCATGTGGCCCACCTCGTGCAGCGCGATCGACCCGAGCAGCACGACGACGAACACGAGCACGCCGACCAGCGCCTCCACGGCGACACCTCCTCCGCCCCGGCGCGTCGACGCCGGACCGTCACCTGCGCACGACGGGCCGCTCGCCCGCCGCGCGCGGACCAGGGTAAGCCCGCGCGGGACATCGTCGTCGCAGCGCCTGGGAGCGCGCTGGGAGGCTCACCCGGACGGCCGCGGGAGGCCGCCGGGCGCCGCCCCGGTACGTTGGCCGGGTGCACGACCACGACGCGCGGACGACGACGGACGCGCTGCGCCGCGTCCTGTGGTGGGACCTCCTCCTCGCCGACGACCCCGCCGCCGCCACCCCGCGGCCGCCTCTCGACGGCGACACGACGGCCGACGTCGTCGTCGTCGGCGGCGGCCTCACCGGCCTGTGGACCGCGTACTACCTGCTCGAGGCGGACCCCGCGCTCGACGTGCTCGTCGTCGAGGCGGGACGCCTCGGGGCGGGAGCGGCGGGGCTCGCGACCGGGACCGCCACGGCCGGGACCGCCGACGCCGCGGCGGCGGTCGCCTTCGACCACGGCGACCGGGCCGCCCGCGACCTGAGCGCCGCCCTGCGCGACGCCGTCGTCGAGGTCGGCGGCGTCGTGGCCGCGGAGGAGGTCGACGTACGGTTCGCGTACGGCGGCCTCGTCCGGCTGGCGCGGACCGGGCCCGCCGTGGGCCGCCTCGCCGCGGCGGTGGCCGACGCCGCCCGCCGGGGCGACGACCTCCAGCTCCTCGACCCGGTCGCGGCGGTCGACCGGGTCCGCGCCGACGGCGTGCTCGCGGCCGCCTGGACGCCCGACGCCGCCCACGTCGACCCGCTGCGGCTGGTGCGCGGCCTCGCCCACGTGGTCGAGGCGCGGGGCGGGCGGGTGGCGGAGCGGACGCGGGCGCTGCGGGTCGCGCCGCGCGCCGTCGTCACCGCGCAGGGCACGGTGCGGGCGCGCCAGGTGGTGCTCACGGGCGGCGCGCTGGCCGTCGCGGGGTCGCCGACCGCCGTCGTGCGCCGCCGCACGCAGGTGCTCGCCACCGACCCGCTCCCGCCGCGCGCGTGGGCGGCGCTCGCGCTGCGCGCCGGAACGACCGTGGTCGAGGACCGGCACCGCCCGCTCACGCTCGTCCGCACGTCCGACGACCGGCTCGTGGCCGCGGGCCCGGAGGACGTCCTCGAGCGCGTCCCCGCGCTCCTGCCGGACCTCGGGCCGCACGCCGTGCGGCACGTCTGGGACGCCCCCGTCACCGTCGCCCGTGGTGGACGGCGGACGGTCGGTGCCGACGCGTCCGCCGGCCTCGCGTGGTCGGCGGGGGGCGACCGGGACACGCACGAGGGCGCGGCCGTGACCAACCTCGCCGGGCGCGTGCTCGCCGACCTGCTCGTGGGCGCCGACTCCCCGCTCGTGCGCCTGCCGTGGGTCGCGGGCGCGGTGGGCGGACGCACGCGCCCGGGCCGGGGCGCCGTCCGCGGGACGGTGCCGGCGGTGCGCGACGCGGTGCATGACACGGTGCACGACGCACTGCTGGGCCCGGTCCGCGACGCCGCCGCGGTGTGGGCGGACCGGGTCGAGGAGCGCCGCGGACGCACGAGCGCCGCGGCCGGCCGGCTGCTCGCCGGGCCGGGCGGCGCCTGACCCGGCGCCTGACCCGGCGCGGTCAGCGGGCGGCGAGCCGCTCCCCCGCGCGTGCGCGGGCCCACTCCTCGGCCGCGAGCACCGCCTCGAGCGTCAGCGCGTCGCGCGGTGTGCCGTCGTGCTCGCCGAGGACGCGCTCCACCGTGCCGACGACGTCGCCGAAGCCGATCCGGCCGGCCAGGAACGCCGCGACGGCCTCCTCGTTCGCGGCGTTGTAGACGGCGGGGTGCGTGGCGGAGGCCGCGACGGCGTCCCGCGCGAGCCGCACCGCCGGGAACACCTCCTCGTCGAGCGGCTCGAACGTCCACGCCGTCGCGGACGTCCAGTCGCACGCCGCCGCGGCACCCGGCACCCGCTCGGGCCACGCCAGGCCGAGCGCGATGGGCAGCCGCATGTCCGGCGGCGAGGCCTGCGCGATCGTCGACCCGTCGACGAACTCGACCATGGAGTGCACGACGGACTGCGGGTGCACGACGACGGCGATGTCGGCGACCGGTACGTCGAAGAGCAGGTGCGCCTCGATGAGCTCGAGGCCCTTGTTCATCATGCTGGCCGAGTTCACGGTGACGACGGGGCCCATCGCCCACGTGGGGTGCGCCAGGGCCTGCTGCGGCGTCGCCGCCTTCACCTCGTCCGCCGACCAGCCGCGGAACGGGCCGCCGGACGCGGTCAGCACCAGCCGGCGCACCTCGCCCCGGTCGCCGGAGCGCAGCGCCTGGGCCAGGGCCGAGTGCTCCGAGTCGACGGGCACGATCTGGTCGGGCCGCACGGCCGCCGCGTGCACGAGCGCGCCGCCGACGACGAGGGACTCCTTGTTGGCGAGGGCGAGCGTGCTGCCTGCGCGCAGCGCCGCGAGCGTCGGCAGCAGGCCGACCGACCCCGTGACGCCGTTGAGCACGACGTCCGCACCGGACCCGGCCAGCTCCGCCGCGGCGTCGGGCCCGGCGAGCACGGTCGTCCCCGGGAGCGCGTCACGCAGCCGGCCTGCCGTGGCGGGGTCCGCGACGGCGACCACCGGGACCCGGTGCACGCGCGCCTGCTCGACGAGCAGGTCGGTGCGGGCGCCGCCCGCGGACAGCCCGGCGACGACGAAGCGGTCGGGGTTGCGGGCGACGATGTCCAACGCCTGCGTCCCGATGGAGCCGGTGGAGCCGAGGACGACGACGCTGCGCGGGTTCACCCCGCCATCCTGGCAGAGCGCCCGGACGTCACTCGACGCCGAGCAGGACCTCCACGGCCCGCGCGATGAAGGCGTCGACCGGCGCCTCGGCGTAGCCGTTGCGGCCGTTGCGCCGGCGGAAGGTCGCCGCCCGCAGCTCGGCCGCGGTCAGCGGCGCGCCGGTGTCGAAGTAGGCGATGAGCCGCTGGCACAGCGCGTCCACGTCGGCCGGCTCGTACCCGGGCTGGCGGCCGGTCGGCGGCGCGAAGCGGTCACCGTCGGGACGCCCGAGGCGGCCGTACAGCGTGCGCGCCTGCGCGCCCAGCTGCGACATCCAGGCGTCCTGCCCCTTCTCCGCGACGTACTGGGCGCGCTGCCGCGCGACAAACGCCGCCTCGAGCCGGTCGAGCGCCGCGTCCACGGCCGCGGTGACGTAGCCGCCGCGGACCATGTCGAACGCCACGTGCCGCACCTCGGCGCCCGAGAGGGCCGTCGCCGGCCCCTGCTCGTACAGCGACCGCGCGTGGGCGAAGAACTCGTCCACCTCGTCGGGGTCGTAGCCCCGTCGCAGCCCCGAGACGGTGCGGAACATGCCGTCGCTCACTCGTCCTCCTCCGCGGCGAGCTGGCCGCACGCCCCGTCGATGTCACTGCCCCGCGTGTCCCGGATGGTCGTGGGGATGCCGTGTGCGCGCAAGCGTGCCACGAACTCCGCCTCCACCTCGGGATCGCTCGCCGTCCAGCGCGAACCCGGCGTCGGGTTGAGCGGGATGGGGTTGCAGTGGACCCAGCCGGTGCCGCCGCGGGCGACGAGCTTCTCGCCGAGCAGGTCCGCACGCCACGCGTGGTCGTTGACGTCGCGGATCAGCGCGTACTCGATCGAGACGCGGCGCCCCGTGACGTCGAAGTACCGGCGCGCCGAGTCGAGCGCCTCGTCGACGGACCAGCGCGTGTTGACGGGCACGAGCTCGCTGCGCAGCTCGTCGTCGGGGGCGTGCAGCGACAGCGCGAGCGTGACGGGGATGCCCTCGCCGGCGAGCTTGTCCATCGCCGGCACGAGGCCGACCGTGGAGACCGTGATGTTGCGCGCCGACATGCCCAGCCCGTCGGGCGCGGGCGCGACGAGCCGCCGCACCGTCGACATGACGGTCTTGTAGTTCGCGAGCGGCTCGCCCATGCCCATGAAGACGACGTTCGACAGGCGCGTCGCCCCTCCGGGGATCTCCCCCGCCGCCAGCGCGCGGGCGGCCTGCCGCACCTGCTCGACGACCTCCGCCGTCGAGAGGTTGCGCGTCAGGCCCATCTGCCCCGTCGCGCAGAACGCGCACGCGAGCCCGCAGCCCACCTGGCTGGACACGCACAGCGTCGCGCGGTTCGCGTACCGCATGAGGACGGACTCGACCTTCGCGCCGTCGAACAGGTGGTACAGCGTCTTCACCGTCGTGCCCTGGTCGGCGGTGAGCGTGCGGCTCTCCGTGAGCAGCGGCGGGAAGAGGTCCGCGACCAGGACGTCGCGCGTGGCCTTCGGCAGGTCGGTCATCGCCGCCGGGTCGGCGGTGAGGTGGGTGAAGTAGTGCGTGGCGAGCTGCTTGGCGCGGAAGGGCTTCTCCCCCAGCGCCTGCACGGCCGCGACGCGCTCCTCGGGCGTGAGGTCGACGAAGTGGCGCGGCGGCTTGCCGCGGGCGCCGCGCATGGGCGCGCTCAGATCCAGACGGACCGGCGTGGCGTTCACGACGGGGCTCCTCTCCCGCGGGTGGCGGACGGGGACGACGGGCGGCCCGGTGGGGCCTCGGACGGACCGGCGGGCCGGTCACCGCCCGGGTGTGCGCCCGGGCGGTCGGTGGGCCCTCGCGGGCCGGTGGGCGCGGCTCAGCCGGCCGGCAGCAGCACGGTCAGGAGGACCCAGACCGTCGGGGCGGTGAGCAGCAGGGAGTCGAGCCGGTCGAGGACGCCGCCGTGCCCCGGCAGCAGGCGTCCCATGTCCTTGAGCTCGAGGTCGCGCTTGAGCATGGACTCGGCGAGGTCGCCGAGCGTCGCGCTCACGACGGTGCCCAGCCCCAGCAGCACGCCGACGAGCGGCGCGCCGTCGAACGCGAGCTGCACGCCCACGACCCCGACGACGCTCGTGAGGACGACCGAGCCGAGCAGGCCCTCCCACGACTTCTTCGGGCTCACCGTGGGGGCCAGCGGGTGCCGGCCGAGCAGGCTGCCCACGACGTACCCGCCGGTGTCGCACGCGACGGCCAGCAGGATGAACATGACGACGCGCGCGGGCCCGTCCGGCTCGGCGAGCAGCAGCATCACGAACCCGCCGAGGAACGGCAGGTACGCGGCGGCGAACGTCGCCGCGGTGGCGTCGCGCAGCGCCGGCTCGCCGCTGCCGTCGAGCACCCGCCACACGACGGCGCCCCCGACCGTCAGCAGGAACGCGACGAACAGCGCCTCCGAGCCCGCGGTGTACGCCGAGACGAGGATGCCGGCGGTCCCGACGAGCAGCGGCAGCAGCGGCAGGTGGATCGACCGCCGGGTGAGCGCCTGCGCGAGCTCCCACGTCGCGGCACCCACGGCGAGCACCGCGAGGGCGACGAACGCCTCCTTGCGGATGAACAGCGACGCCGCCACGACGCCGAGCAGCACGACGCCGACCGCGATCGCGGCCGGGAGGTCGCGTCCGGGCGAGGTGGTGCGAGGGGCGGCGAGCTGTGTCATCAGACCTCGAGCAGCTCGCTCTCCTTGGACGCGAGGAGCTGGTCGACGAGGTCGACGTGACGCTTGGTCAGCGCCTCGAGCTCCTTCTCGGCCCGCCCGACCTCGTCCTCGCCCGCCTCGCCGTCCTTCGCGATGCGGTCGAGCTCCTCCTTGGCGCGGCGGCGCACGGACCGCACCGAGATGCGCGCGTCCTCGGCCTTCGACTTCGCGAGCTTCACGAAGTCCTTGCGGCGCTCGGCGGTCAGGGCGGGCAGCACCACGCGGATGACGTTGCCGTCGTTCGTCGGGTTCACGCCGAGGTCGGAGTCGCGCAGCGCCTTCTCGACCGCCGTCGTCGACGACTTGTCGAACGGCGAGACGAGGATGGTGCGCGCCTCGACGACGTTGAACGACGCGAGCTGCTGCAGGGGCGTGGGCGAGCCGTAGTAGTCGACGAACACCTTCGCGAACATGGCGGCGTTCGCGCGACCGGTGCGGATCGCCGCGAAGTCCTCCTTCGCGACCTCCACGGCCTTGTCCATCTTCTCCTCGGCCTCGAGGAGTGTGTCGTCGATCACCGGTGCTCCTTCGTCGATGTCGGTGCGGACCGCGGGGGCCCTGCGGGTGCGGTGCCGGGCGGGCGCGCTGGTGCGCGCGTGGGCTCAGCTCGCGGTGACGAGCGTGCCGATCTTCTCACCCTCGAGCGCGCGCGTGACGTTGCCGTGCTCCTCGAGCCCGAACACGCGCATCGGCACGTCGTTGTCGCGGCACAGGCTGAGCGCGGACGTGTCCATGACGCCCAGCTCGCCGACGATCGCGTCGGTGTACGTCAGGTGGTCGAGCTTGCGGGCGTCGGGGTCGCGGCGCGGGTCGGCCGTGTAGACGCCGTCCACCCCGTTCTTGCCCATGAGGACCTCCTGGCAGTGCGTCTCGAGCGCACGCTGCACCGCCACGGTGTCCGTCGAGAAGTACGGCAGGCCGGCACCGGCGCCGAAGATGACGACGCGCCCCTTCTCGAGGTGCCGGATCGCGCGCAGCGGGATGTACGGCTCCGCCACCTGGCCCATCGTGATGGCGGTCTGCACGCGCGTGCTCACGCCGGCCTGCTCGAGGAAGTCCTGCAGCGCGAGGCAGTTCATGACGGTGCCGAGCATGCCCATGTAGTCGGCGCGCGCGCGGTCCATGCCGCCGACCTGCAGCTCGGCGCCGCGGAAGAAGTTCCCCCCGCCGACGACGATCGCGACCTGGACGCCGTCGCGGACGGCCGCCGCGATCTCGCCGGCGATGCGGCGCACGACCGGCACCGCGAGCCCGACCGACCCGCCGCCGAAGCTCTCGCCCGACAGCTTGAGCAGGACGCGGCGCCCCTGCACCTGGTCGGCGCTGCGCGCAGGGACGGACGCCGCAGCCGTCGGGGTGCCGTCGGTCGGGTGCTCGCTCACGGGGGTCCTCCTCGTTCGGTGCGCCGGGGCGCGGGTGGCCGCTGGTACCGCGCGGGCGGCCCGACGACCACGGGTGCCCGGTGCGGCGGTGGCCCCGGTCCTCACCGGACCGGGGCCACCGTCGTCACGACGTGGTCAGGCGCCGACGCGGAAGCGCACGAAGCCCGTGACCGTGCCGCCGGCCTCGGCGAGCACCTGGCCGACCGACTTCTTGTTGTCCTTCGCGAAGGCCTGGTCCAGCAGGACCGAGTCCTTGAAGAAGCCGTTGAGGCGGCCCTCGACGATCTTCGGGAGCGCACCCTCGGGCTTGCCCTCGTTGCGAGCCGTCTCCTCGGCGATGCGACGCTCGTTCTCGACGACGTCCGCGGGGACCTCGTCGCGCGTCAGGTACGACGGCGAGAAGGCCGCGATGTGCGTCGCGACGTCACGGGCGACCGCGGCGCCGGCCGCGTCGGTGGCGACGAGGACGCCGACCTGCGGCGGGAGGTCCTTGTTGACCTTGTGCAGGTAGACCTCGACGTGCTCGCCGGCGAGGCGCGCCACGCGGCGGACGACGACCTTCTCGCCCAGCGTCGCGGCCGTCTCGTCGACGACCGTCTGCAGCGGGGTGCCGTCGGCGTCCGCGGCGAGCAGCGCGTCGGCGTCGGCGGCACCGGAGGCGACCGCCGTCGCGAGCACACGCTCGGCGAGCGACACGAACGTCTGGTTCTTGGCGACGAAGTCCGTCTCCGAGTTGACCTCGACGAGCACGCCTGTGGCGCCCTCGCCGTCGGCCGTCGGCGCGACGTTGGCGGCGACGAGGCCGTCCGACGCGGAGCGGCCCTCGCGCTTGCCGACGCCCTTCAGGCCCTTGACGCGGATGATCTCGAGCGCCTTGTCGAGGTCGCCGTCGGCCTCCTCGAGCGCCTTCTTCACGTCGAGCATGCCGGCACCGGTCCGCTCGCGGAGCGCCTTGATGTCGGCCAGCGAGTAGTTCGCCATCAGTTCCGTCCGTCCTTGAATTCTTCCGACCGGTCCCGCAGGTCAGCGGGCCGGGGCGGGTGCGGCGCGGTCGCGCGCGCCGCACCCGCGGGTGTGCCTCGGGGCGTCAGGCCTGCTCGTCCTGCGCCGCGGCCTCCTCGCGCGCCTCACCGGCGGCAGCGGCCTCGACGGCGGGGGCGGCGTCCTGGCCGGGGGCCGTGGCCGACTCGGCCGGGCCCGCCTCGCCGGCGGCCTGCTGCGGCTCGCCCGCGGCGGCGGCGGCCGCGTCGACGGCCTCCGGCGCGAGGGCGGGGTCCTGCAGACCGGCCTCGGCGCCGGCGAGGAGCTCCCGCTCCCACTCGGCGAGCGGCTCGGCGTCGGCGTCGGCGCCCTGCGTGGCAGCGGCGCCGCCCGAGTGGCGCTTCATGAGGCCGTCGGCGGCGGCGTCGGCGATCACGCGGGTCAGCAGCTGCACGGCGCGGATGGCGTCGTCGTTGCCCGGGATCGGGTAGTCGACGACGTCCGGGTCGCAGTTGGTGTCGAGGATCGCGACGACCGGGATGCCCAGCTTGCGCGCCTCGTCGACCGCGAGGTGCTCCTTGTTCGTGTCGACGATCCACACGGCCGAGGGGACCTTGGCCATGTCACGGATGCCGCCGAGCGTCTTCGTGAGCTTGTCCTTCTCGCGACGCAGGACGAGCAGCTCCTTCTTCGTCAGGCCGGAGGCCGCGACGTCGTCGAAGTCGATCTGCTCGAGCTCCTTGAGGCGCTGCAGGCGCTTGTGGACCGTCGAGAAGTTGGTGAGCATGCCGCCCAGCCAGCGCTGGTTGACGTAGGGCATGCCGACGCGGGCGGCCTGCTCGGCGACCGGCTCCTGCGCCTGCTTCTTCGTGCCGACGAACAGGATCGAACCACCGTGCGAGACGGTCTGGCTGACGAAGTCGTAGGCGCGGTCGATGTACGACAGCGACTGCTGCAGGTCGACGATGTAGATGCCGTTGCGCTCGGTGAAGATGAAGCGCTTCATCTTGGGGTTCCAGCGGCGGGTCTGGTGCCCGAAGTGGACACCGCTCTCGAGCAGCTGGCGCATGGTCACGACGGCCATGTGACGTCCTCCCGGCGCGCGCCGGCCAGGCGCGCGCGCTCGTGCGGGCCCGGGGCCCGCGGTCTCGGTTGTCGGTCCGGCCGGCGGCCGGTCCCCTGGTGCCACCCGCCGCCCGCCCCGGACCCGAGGGCCCGGACCGTGCAGGACGACGTCCGGTCGGCGACCGGGTCATGGCACGCGAATTCGACCGGCACGAGCCGGTCGTGGAGGCAGTCTATCCCACGCCTGCCGGACGACCGCCCGCCGCCGTCGCCCGGTCGCGGCAGGGGTCGGTGCGGGGCGCCCGCGGACCGACCCGACGCGCCCACCGCCACGCGGCGGCGCGGCGCCGGTGCCGAGCCGGTGCCGAGCCGGTACCGAGCCGGTGCCCAGCCGACCACAGCCCCGCGGGTCGTCCGCCTCGTCCACGGGACGCGAGGTCCACCGTCCGCACGACGTGGCCGGGCGGCAGCCTCCCCCCATGTTGTCGACCTCACGCCCCGCCGCCCGCCCGACGACCGCGCGCCGCGCCGCCATCGAGCCGAACCGGGTGGCCAGCG
>NZ_JBFTEP010000073.1:0-19096 GCF_047229365.1 Cellulomonas pasadenensis
CCGGTCGCGAGCGCCGCGCGGCCGGTCACCAGGTACGCCTCGACGGCGGCGGTGAGGTCGCCCGCGCGCTCCAGGCCCGCCGCGGCCCGGCGGACGGCCGGCACGTCGGCGGCCACGACCCGGTCGAGCGCGAGACGCGCCTGGACGTCGACGACGCGCGCGCGGTGTCGCCACGCGGCGCGGTGCTGGGCGCCGCTGCGGCGTGCGACCTCGGTGGCCAGCGCGTGCGCCCGCTCGGGGTCGCCGCTCTCCAGGTGCAGGCGCGCGAGGCGCACCTGGGCCTCGACGGCCATCAGCCACACCCCGGCGCTGGTGAGCTCGTCGACCGCGGACTGCGCCGCCCGGACCGCCTCCGGCAGGAGCCGCAGGTCGGCCATCGCGTCCGCCAGCTCCACGTGGTACTCGCCCAGCGGCACGCCGGCCCGCGCGTAGGTGCGTGCGACCTCCTCGAACTCCGCCATCCCCTCGGTGAGGCGGCCGTCGTGCACCGTGATCCACGCGCGCGTCTGCCGAGCCACGGCGGACGTGACCTGCCCGAGTCCCGCTGCGACGCGCACCGCCTCGGCCGAGGACGCGAGGGCCTCGGCGTAGGCGCCGCGGGCAGCCAGCACCAGCGCGAGGTTGTTCGCGACCCGGACGGCGACGTCGGGCGACCGGTGCGGGTCGGCGGCGATCCGCCGGTAGCGGTCCTCCGCGGCGCGCAGGTGCCCGACGTTGTGGTCGAGCACGGCGAGCTGCAGCTCGAGGTACGCGGCCAGGTCCGGGGGCGCCGCGCCGTCCTGCGCGCGCCCGAGCGCCCGCAGGGCGAGCGACACGTCGTTGCGGGCGGCGGAGACGCGTCCCCGCTCGAGCCGGACGGCGGCCCGCGCCCCGCGCACCTCCGCCTCGACGCCGGCCAGCTCGGCGCGGCGCGCGACGACGACGGCACGGTCCAGCAGACGCTCCGCCTCGACGTGCTCCAGGCGGGCCCGGTGCACCGCGGCCAGCGCGCGCAGCGCGAGCGCGAGCGCCGCCGGGGGCCCGTCGCGCTGCGCCCGTTCCACCGCGGCGCGCACCGCAGGATCGGCCTCCTGCGGGTCGGACGTCGCGAGGTCGACGAGACGACGCGCATGTATCACCCGGGCACCGGCGTCCTCCTGGTCGGTGGACGAGCGCGCGCCGAGGCGGCCGTGCGAGGCCACCGCACCACCCCCCGCCGTCCCGCTCCCCCGAAGGAGACCACTCGATGAGCACGTCCGACGGTACCGGCACCGACGCGCGACGCCCTGCGCCGCACGACGCGGGCCGCGAGCGCGCGAAGGTCCGCCAGCAGGTCACCGAGCTGGTGCGCACCGCCCGTGAGCCCGCCCTGCGGCGCCAGGCCCAGCGGTCGATCACCGCGCGCTACCGGGCGCGCTGCGACCGCACGCTCGAGCTCGTCACCGGCCGTGACGGGCACGACGTGCTGGTCGCCGCCCGCGAGGTCATCGTGACGCGGCAGACGTGGGAGGACACCGGCGCCCGGGCGTACCTGGAGATCCGGGGGCTGCGCCGCGAAGAGCTCGACGCGCCGGGGGTGGACGACCGCATCGTGCTGCTGCGGACGGCGGACGAGGTGAGCGCGTCGGAGCTCGACGACACCGTCGCCGAGCTGCGGCTCCGCGGCTTCCCGGTGTCCCAGAACCAGGTGCTGCCGTGCGGCCCGATCATGAAGAACCTCGGCGGGCCGGCCCTCGCCGAGGCGCTGCCCCGCCCGCGGCACCGTCCCGGCGCCGACGCGCCGCACGTGGCCGTCGTGGACACCGGCATCGACGCCCGCGTGCGCCGGGACGGCTGGCTGGTCGACGTGCCGCGGCACGCCGACGGTCGGGACGCGAACGTCGACCCGCTCGACATCGACCCCGGCGACGGCTACCTGGACCTCTGCGCCGGTCACGGCACGTTCGTCGCCGGCGTGGTCGCGCAGGTCGCGCCGACCGCGCGGCTCACGGTGCACCGGGCGCTGCTCGGCGGCGGCGTGGGCACCGAGATCGACGTCGCCACCGCGATCGTGCGGGCGGCCGAGGAGGGCGCGGACGTCATCAACCTCTCCCTCGGCGCCTCGACGCTGTACGACCAGCCGTCGCTCGCCGTCGAGGCCGCGCTCGACCGGCTCGCGGAGATCGAGGCGGCGGAGGGACGCGAGATCCTCGTCGTCGCGGCGGCCGGCAACGCCGGCGACACCCGACCGGTCTGGCCGGCCGCCTTCGCGCAGGTCGTGGCGGTCGCGGCGCTCACCGCCGAGCACCGCCCGGCGCCGTGGTCGAGCCACGGCTTCTGGGTCGACTGCTCGACCGTCGGCGAGGGCGTGCGGGCGCCCTTCGTCCAGGGCGTCGAGTCCTACGAGTTCACGGCGGAGCCCGACCGGTTCCCCGCCGACTCCTTCGCCCGCTGGAGCGGGACGTCGTTCGCCGCGCCGCAGGTGGCCGGCAAGGTCGCGGCCCTCATGGCCGAGCACCGCATCGGCGCGCGCGCCGCGTACGCCCGGCTGCGCGCCACCGGCACGGCGGTCCCCGACTACGGCCGGGCGCTGCGCATCCTGCCCGGGATGTGACAGGAGGGGACGATGCAGACAATCTGCTGCGATCGCGGGACGATGCGAGACGTGACGCACACGCCCGCACGACCGCGAGACCCCGGCCGCCGGCCACCGGTCCGACGCGCACCCACCGGTGACGCGACGCTCACCGAGCTGGTCGGACGCGCCCTCGCCGGCGACGAGGCCGCGTGGACGGAGATCGTCCACCGGCACACCGCCCTCGTCCTGGCGCGCGTGCGCCAGTTCCGGCTCAGCCCGCCGCAGGCCGAGGACGTCGCCCAGACGGTGTGGCTGAACCTCCTCGAGCACCTGCGCGACCTGCGCGAGCCCGAGGCCCTGCCCGGCTGGATCTCGACCGCGACGCGGCACGAGTGCATCCGGGTGACGACGCTCGCGCGGCGCAGCGTCCCCGTCGACCCCTCGACCGGACGCCTCGACGCGCAGGACGACGCCGACCTCGACGGCGAGCTGGTCCGCAGCGAGCGGCACCGCGCGCTGCGGGCCGCGCTCGAGGAGCTGCCGGAGCACCAGCGGCGCCTGCTCCTGCTGCTCAGCACCGACCCGCCCCCGAGCTACCAGGAGGTGTCCGCGCTGCTGGGCATCCCGATCGGCTCCATCGGGCCGACACGCCAGCGCGGCCTCGCACGGCTGCGCCGGACCGCGGCGATCTCGAGCTACCTCACGGGCCCCGGCGGGCCCGCCCTCGGCGAAGGAGGCCGCGATGTCCTGGCACTCGGATGACCACGACGCCACGGCGGGCGACGGCCGCGTCGCCTGGACCGACGACGAGCGGCTCTCCGCCGCACTGGGCGAGGCCGTCCGCGAGTCGGAGCTCGCGGACCGCGTGACGGCGGCCGGGCGGGCCGCGTTCGAGGCGCACCGGGCCCTCGCCGGGCCCGACGACCTCACGCTCGAGCTCTTCCTGCTCACGCTCGTGCACGACTCGGCGCTCGTCGGCGGGCCCGCCGGCGTGCGCGACCGGTCGGGCAGCACGTCGCGGACCCTCGTCTTCGAGGGGGACGGCGTGGGCGTCGAGGTGGAGCTGCAGGAGGGTCGGTTCGAGGGTCAGCTGGTGCCCGCGCAGCGCGGACGCGTCACCGTCCGCCGCCCGGAGGGCGACGTGGCCGTCGTCGAGACCGACGAGGTGGGCTGGTTCCACGTCGACGCGCGTCCCACCGGCCCGGTGCGGCTCGTGTGCGAGTCCGCCGCCGGGACGTGCGTGACGCAGTGGCTGTCCTGGTGACGCACCACCCTGCGCGCGCAGGGTGACCGCCCCCCGGACGCACGACGGCCGGCACCCGTGAGGGGTGCCGGCCGTCGTGACGGTGCCAGGTCGTGGCGAGGGGACGGGCGTCAGGCCGCGTCGTCCTCCACGGTGAGGTTCCGCGTCTTGTTCTGGTCGAGCAGGATGCCCGGGCCGTTCGTGGTCGAGATCGTCGCCTTGGCGATGTAGCGACCCTTCGACGCGGACGGCTTGAGACGCAGGATCTCCTCGAGCGCCGCGCCGTAGTTCTCCACCAGCTGGACGTCGGAGAACGACGTCTTGCCGATGATGAAGTGCAGGTTCGCGTGGCGGTCCACGCGGAACTCGATCTTGCCGCCCTTGATGTCGGACACGGCCTTGGCCACGTCCATCGTCACGGTGCCGGTCTTCGGGTTCGGCATGAGGCCGCGCGGGCCGAGGACCTTGCCGAGGCGGCCGACCTTGCCCATGAGGTCGGGCGTGGCGACGGCCGAGTCGAAGTCGGTCCACCCGTCCGCGACCTTGGCGATGAGCTCGTCGCCACCGACCTCGTCCGCACCCGCGGCGCGCGCCTGCTCGGCGCGCTCGCCGACGGCGAAGACGATGACGCGGGCGGTCTTGCCCGTGCCGTGCGGCAGGTTGACGGTGCCGCGCACCATCTGGTCCGCCTTGCGCGGGTCGACACCGAGGCGGAACGCGACCTCGACGGTCGCGTCGTACTTGGTGGTCGACGTCGCCTGGGCGAGGCGCACGGCCTCGAGGGGGCTGTAGACCTGGCCGGCCTCGAACTTCTCGAGCGCCGAGCGGTAGGCCTTGCTGTGCTTGGGCATCTGCCTGTTCTCCTTGTCAGCAGTCGTGGTCGTCGGGCCGCACAGGCCCTGCCACTGGGTGCGGGGGCGGGCGGTCGCCCGCCCCCGCGACGAGCGGGTGCTCAGTCCTGGACGGTGATGCCCATGGACCGGGCGGTGCCGGCGATGATCTTCTCGGCGGCGGCGAGGTCGTTCGCGTTGAGGTCCTCGAGCTTGGTGCTCGCGATCTCGCGGACCTGGTCCTTCGTCAGCGACGCGACCTTGGTCGTGTGCGGCGTCGGGGAGCCCTTCGCGACGCCCGCGGCCTTCTTGATGAGCTCGGCGGCCGGCGGCGTCTTCGTGATGAAGGTGAACGAGCGGTCCTCGTACACCGTGATCTCGACGGGGATGACGTTGCCGCGCTGCGCCTCGGTGGCCGCGTTGTACGCCTTGCAGAACTCCATGATGTTGACGCCGTGCTGACCCAGCGCCGGACCGATCGGCGGCGCGGGGGTCGCGGCGCCGGCCTTGATCTGGAGCTTGATCAGGCCGGTGACCTTCTTCTTGGGGGGCATGATGCCTTCCGTTCGTGTCGTGGGCCGACGCCGTGGGCGATGACCCGGTTGCAGGGCCCCGCAGCGCGGGGCCGGTCAGCAGGTCAGATCTTCGAGACCTGGCTGAAGGACAGCTCGACCGGGGTCTCCCGGCCGAAGAGCGAGACGAGCACCTTGAGCTTCTGGCTCTCGACGTTGATCTCGGAGATCGTCGCGGGCAGCGTGTCGAAGGGGCCGCCGTCGGTGACGGTGACCGACTCGCCGACGGTGAAGTCGACCTCGACCGGCTTCGCGGCGGCCTTCGCGGCCTGCTGCGTCGGGGCCTTCGTCTCGAGCGACGGCGCGAGCATCGAGAAGACCTCGTCGAGCGTCAGCGGGACGGGCTGGTGCGTGTGGCCGACGAAGCCGGTGACGCCCGGGGTGTGCCGGACGGCGCCCCACGACTCGTCGGTGAGGTCCATGCGGACGAGGACGTAGCCGGGGATCCGGACGCGCTTGACGACCTTGCGCTGCGCGTTCTTGATCTCGACGACCTCCTCCATGGGGACCTCCACCTGGTGGATGTAGTCCTCCATGTTGAGGGACTGCGTGCGCGACTCGAGGTTCGCCTTCACGCGGTTCTCGTAGCCGGCGTACGAGTGGATGACGAACCAGTCGCCCGGCAGGCTGCGCAGCTTCGCCTTGAACGCGGCGACGGGGTCCTCGTCGGGGTCCGGCGCGTCCTCGGCCTGCTCGTCGTCCTGCGCCTCGGCGTCGTCCGCCTCCGCGGCGTCGTCGACGTCGCCCGCGTCGTCCGCGGTCGCGTCCGTCGCGGCGTCGTCCGCCGTCGCGTCGTCGGCCGTCGCCTCGTCGTCGGCGGTCGCGGCCGTGTCGTCGTCGACCTCGTGCCCCGGACCGGCGTCGACCGCCTCGACGGACGTCAGGGCGTCGGCCAGCTCGGCCTCGGCGCCCGGGGTGGGCTCGTACGAGTCCTGCGACACGTGCAACCTGCTTTCTGGAGGTGGATCGTCCGGCGCGCGGCCGGGCGCGCGGGTGACCCCGCGCCGAGAGGGTGGTGCGGCCGGCTCGTGCCGGCCCGGTTCACCCGAAGACGAGGAAGGCGAGCTGACCGACGCCCAGGTCGACCAGCGTCACGAAGAGCATCACGACGGCGACGAAGACGAGCACGACGGTCGTGTAGGTGCCCAGCTCCTGCCGGGTCGGCCGGACGACCTTCTTCAGCTCGGCGACGACCTGGCGCACGAAGAGCGCGATGCGGGCGAACAGGCCTCGGCGCTTCTCCTCGCGACGCGGCGCGTCGCCCCGGCGCGGTGCCGAGCCCTCGGCGTCGGACGCCGCAGCGGCAGCGGTATCGCTCACGTCTGGCCCCTTGTCTCGTGACCGTCGGATGACGGTGTCCCGTGACGGCTCGGGTGCTGAGCACCCGGGTCGTGGACGCACGAGCGGGCCGACGCGACGCGCCGGACCGACCGGCGGTCCTGCTCGCGACCCGGACCGGACCTCGAGAAGCTCGACGGCCCGGACCGGTCCGCGTGCGCAGGGCAGACAGGACTCGAACCTGCAACCTGCGGTTTTGGAGACCGCTGCGCTACCAATTGCGCCACTGCCCTACGGCGGCCTGGCCTGCCACGACGCACCGTCGCCCTCTCGTGGGCGTGGCTCATCATGGCGGACGTCAACCGCCGGGGCTCCACTGTACGCGACGCACGGCGCTGGGTCGAACCGCCCCCGGCGCACGGGACGGCGCACGGGCCGGCGCACGAGACGGCACACCGCACGGCACGCGGCACGGCTCGCGGAATGGACCGGCCCCGCGCGGCCGCCTCTGCCAGGATGGCCGCGTGAGCGAGCAGAGCACACCGACGACGACGTCCGCCCGTGCACGCGTCTCCGCGCGCGTCGCCGCCATCGCCGAGTCGGCCACGCTGGCCGTCGACGCCCGCGCGAAGGCCCTGAAGGCCGCGGGCCGCCCGGTCATCGGGTTCGGCGCCGGCGAGCCCGACTTCCCGACGCCGGGGTACGTGGTCGACGCCGCGGTCGCCGCGGCGCAGGACCCGGTCAACCACCGCTACTCCCCCGCCGCCGGTCTGCCGGCGCTGCGGGAGGCGATCGCGGCGAAGACCGAGCGGGACTCCGGGTACGCGGTCCGGCCCGCGGACGTCCTGGTGACGAACGGCGGCAAGCAGGCCGTCTTCCAGGCGTTCGCCGCGGTGCTCGACCCGGGTGACGAGGTCCTGCTGCCGGCGCCGTACTGGACGACGTACCCGGAGGCGATCCGCCTCGCCGGCGCCGAGCCGGTCGAGGTGTTCGCGGGCGTCGAGCAGGGCTACCTCGTGACGGTGGAGCAGCTCGAGGCGGCCCGGACCCCGCGCACGAAGGCCCTGCTGTTCAACTCGCCCTCCAACCCGACCGGCGCCGTCTACTCGCCCGAGCAGACGGAGGAGATCGGCCGCTGGGCGCTCGAGCACGGCATCTGGGTCCTCACGGACGAGATCTACGAGCACCTGACGTACGACGGCGCCGCGTTCACGCCCGTCGTGCGCGTCGTCCCCGAGCTCGCGGACACCACGATCGTGCTCAACGGCGTCGCGAAGACCTACGCCATGACGGGCTGGCGCGTGGGCTGGATGATCGGGCCGTCCGACGTCGTCAAGGCCGCCACGAACCTCCAGTCGCACCTGACCTCGAACGTCGCCAACGTGTCGCAGCGGGCGGCGGTGGCCGCGCTGACGGGCGACCTGTCGGCCGTCGCGGAGATGCGCTCGGCGTTCGACCGCCGGCGCCGCACCATGGTCGAGATGCTGTCCGCGATCGACGGCGTGCGCTGCCCGGCGCCGCAGGGCGCGTTCTACGCGTACCCGTCGGTCGAGGGCGTCCTCGGCCGGACCATCCGCGGGCGCACGCCCACCACCTCGGCCGAGCTCGCCGAGCTCATCCTCGACGAGGCGGAGGTCGCCGTCGTGCCGGGCGAGGCGTTCGGCCCCAGCGGCTACCTGCGCCTGTCGTACGCGCTCGGCGACGACGACCTCGTCGAGGGCGTCGGCCGCATCCAGGCGCTGCTCGGCGAGGCCCGCTGAGCGGGCCGACCACGTCCGCACGGGGCGTCGACCGCACGGCGGTCGGCGCCCCGTCGTCGTCCCCGGGATGACGCCGCCGTCCACCGGTCGGTGGACGGCGGTGACGGCCGGGCGGTCGTCCCGCGGGCGGTGCCCGCCGCCGGAGGCTGGGCGCATGACGACGACGACGGGCGGGCCGGCCGTGGAGGTCCGGGACCTGCGCAAGCGGTACGGCGACAAGTTCGCCGTGGACGGGCTCGACCTGCGGGTCGAGCCGGGCGAGATCGTGGCGGTGCTCGGCCCCAACGGCGCCGGCAAGACGACGACCGTCGAGGTCCTCGAGGGGTTCCGCCGGGCGGACTCCGGGCACGTGCGTGTGCTCGGCGAGGACCCCGCGACCGCCGGACGCACGTGGCGCTCGCGGCTGGGCGTGGTGCTGCAGTCCACGGACGACCTCGCCGAGGCGACGGTGCGCGAGCTCGTGCACCACTTCGCGACGTTCTACCCGGCTCCCCGCGATCCTGAGGAGGTCATCGACGCCGTCGGGCTGCGGGAGAAGGCCGGGGTGCGCGTACGCGGGCTGTCCGGCGGGCAGCGGCGCCGGCTCGACGTCGCGCTGGGCGTCGTCGGGGACCCCGAGCTGCTGTTCCTCGACGAGCCGACGACCGGGTTCGACCCGGAGGCCCGCCTCGGGCTCTGGGGGCTCGTGGAGCGGCTGCGGGAGCACGGCACGACGATCCTGCTGACGACGCACTACCTCGACGAGGCGGAGCGGCTCGCGGACCGCCTCGTCGTCGTCGCGAGCGGCCGGGTGGTCGCCGAGGGGACGCCGGCGGACCTCGGCGGACGCGCTGCGCGACGGGCCCGGGTCCGGTGGCGCGCCGACGGCACGGACCACGAGGAGGTCACCGACACGCCGACGGCCGTCGTCGCACGGCTGGCCGCGCGGTTCGGCGAGGTCCCGGGCCTGCAGGTGCTGCGGCCGACCCTCGAGGACGTCTACCTCGACCTCATCGGGACGGCGCGCACCGCCGCGTCCGACGCCGTCCCCGCCGACCTGCTGGAGGTGGCCCGATGACCGCGACCGCACCCGCCCGCGAGCGCGGCGACGCGCGCCGCCCGGGGCCGACCCGCCGGCCGGCGCCCCGTCAGCCCGGCCTGCTCCGCGTGGGGCTGGCGCGGACCGTGTTCGAGGTCCGCGGGTTCGCCCGCGAGCGCGACGCCGTGGTGTTCGTGTTCCTCTACCCGGTGATCCTGCTGGCGATCTTCGCGACCGTGTTCGGCCAGGACGAGGAGGTGCTCGCGGGGTCGGGCGTGCTGTTCCCGCAGTACTTCCTGCCGGGCATGGTCGCGACGGGCGTCATGCTGTCGAGCTTCCAGGCGCTCGCGGTGGCCGTGGCCGTCGAGCGGGACGACGGCACGCTCAAGCGCCTGCGCGCGACGCCGCTGCCGGCGACCGGCTACTTCCTCGGCAAGACCGGTCAGGTGCTGGTCACGTCCGGGCTCCAGACGGCCGTGCTGCTCGCCGTGGCGGCCCTCGTGTTCGACGTCCCGCTGCCCGACGACGCCGGCCGGTGGTGGACGTTCGCCTGGGTCGCCCTGCTGGGCACGGCGACGGGGGCCGTCTGCGGGGTGGCGTTCTCGTCCCTGCCGCGGTCCGGGCGGAGCGTGACCGCCGTGGTGACGCCCGTCGTCCTCGTCCTGCAGTTCATCTCGGGCGTGTTCTTCCGGTTCGACGAGCTGCCCTCGTGGATGCAGCAGGTCGCCGCGGTGTTCCCCCTCAAGTGGCTGGCGCAGGGCATGCGCTCGGTGTTCCTGCCCGACGGCGCGACGGCGCTCGAGCCGTCCGGCTCGTGGCAGCACGGGGCGACCGCGCTGGTGCTGACCGCGTGGCTGGTCGCCGGGCTCGTCGTGGGCGTCCGCACGTTCCGCTGGCGCCGGCGGGACGACGGCTGACGTGCGCACCGTCGCAGGACGACCGGCCGCCGGAGCTCCCGGCGGCCGGTCCGCGCGTGAGAGGGTCCCGGCATGAGAGAGCGGGCACCGGCGGGCACGTCGCCGACGGCCGCCACGGACGACGACCGGGCGGCCCCCGCCGTCGACCGGGCGGTCGACCACGGGGTGGACCGGCACGGGTTCTGGGTCCGCACGCTGCGCCTGTGGGACGGCTTCTTCGTCGCGATGCTCGCGGTGTACACCGTCGCGGTCGCCGTCGGTCCGCCCACCGGGCCGCGCCAGGTCGTCGCGCTCGCACTCGTCGGCGTGCTGGCGGTCGCCTACGTCACGCTGGGCCGCGCGGGCGCCGTCCGCGGTGACCCGCGGCTCACCGACGCCTACCTCGTGGCGCTCGTCGTCCTCGTCGTGGCGCAGGTCGCGCTCGGCGGCATCGGCACGGTGCTGCTCTTCCTCGCCTACTCGCACGTGTGGTTCTTCAGCCGTCGCCGGGTGACGGGCGTCGTCTGGAGCGTCGTGCTCACCGGCGGCATCACCGTGGCCGCGGCGGCACGCGTGCGCGCCGACGGCGCGGAGGTCGTCGAGATCGCCGCCGACTTCGGCGTCGCGCTGGCGTTCGCGATCGTCCTCGGGCTGTGGATCACGCACGTGGCCGAGCAGAGCGAGGAGCGCGCGTCCCTGCTCGAGGAGCTGCGCGCGGCGCAGGACGAGCTGGCGTCGACGCACCACGCCGCGGGCGTGCTGGCGGAGCGGGCGCGGCTCGCGGGCGAGATCCACGACACCCTCGCGCAGGGCTTCACGTCGGTGGTGATGCTCGCGCAGGCGGCCGACGCCGAGCTCGAGCGGGGACGCGTCGCGCAGGCACGCACGCGTCTGGGGCACATCGAGGACGTGGCGCGCGACAACCTCGCGGAGGCCCGTGCGCTCGTCGCCGCGTTCGCCCCGCCGGGGCTGGAGGACGGCGGCCTCGGTGCGGCGCTCGTCCGGCTCGCCGACCGGTTCACCGCGGAGACGGGCGTGCGGGTCCGGGTGGACGACGCCACCGACGGTGTGGTCGGGCGGGAGCAGGAGGTCGTGCTCCTGCGCGCCGCGCAGGAGTCGCTCGCGAACGTGCGTCGCCACGCCCGCGCGTCGACCGTCACGCTGCGGCTCGCGCGGACCGGTGACGACGTCGTCCTCGAGGTCGCCGACGACGGCCGGGGGCTCGCCGCCGGCACGCCCGAGGGCACCGGGCTGCGCGGGATGCGGGCGCGCGCCGACGCCGCGGGCGGCACGCTCGACGTGTCCGGCGCCCCGGGCGGCGGCACGCGCGTGCGGCTCCGCGTGCCGTCCCCCGCCACCGACGCGGCGGCGTCACCGCTCCGCCCCGACCCGCCCCCCGACCAGGCCGCCACCCGGCCCGCCGACCAGCCCGCCGACCCGTCGCAGGAGCAGCCGTGAGCACCGTCCGCGTCCTCGTCGCCGACGACCACCCCGTCGTGCGGTCCGGCCTGTCCGGGCTGCTCGCGCTGGAGCCCGACGTGGAGGTCGTCGGCGAGGCCGGCGACGGCGAGGAGGCCGTGGCGCTCGCGACGTCGCTGCGCCCCGACCTCGTCCTCATGGACCTGCGCATGCCGGGGACCGACGGCGCCGACGCCACCGCCCGCATCGTCGCCGCGCTGCCGGGCGTGCGCGTGCTCGTGCTCACCACGTACGAGACGGACACGGACATCCTGCGGGCCGTCGAGGCCGGCGCGACCGGGTACCTGCTCAAGGACACGCCGCGCGAGCAGCTCGTCGCGGGCGTCCGCGCGGCGGCGCGCGGCGAGTCCGCCCTGTCGCCGTCGGTCGCGCGCCGGCTCGTGCAGCAGGTGCGCGGGGACACGGGCGAGCGCCTGACGCCCCGCGAGCGCGAGGTCCTCGCCGGCGTGGCGCGCGGGCTGTCGAACGCGGCGATCGGCCGGGACCTGTTCATCACCGAGGCGACCGTGAAGACGCACCTGCTGCGGGCGTTCGCCAAGCTGGGCGTCGACGACCGGACGCGCGCGGTGACCGTCGCGATCGAGCGCGGGATCCTGCCCGGCGCGTGACGGCCGGACCGGCGTGGCCCGGCCGGGTGACGCGGCGGGCGCGGACGGGCGGGACGAACCCGGACGACCTTCACCCTCTGTCGGACACCCGACCATACTGGGCACCATGGCGAGCACGGCGGGTCACGGCCACGGCGCGGCCGCCGACCCCCCGGAGACGCGTCCCCCGGGCGGCGGCGCGACCGTCCGCGTGCGCCTCATGGCGGCCGTCGTCGCGCTCACCGCCACCGCGCTGACCGTCGCCGGCGCGACCGGCCTCGCGCTGCAGCTGCGTGACACCGACGCCCGCATCGACGACTCGCTCGCGCGCGCGGTCACGGCGGTCCGCACGCTCGAGGCCGAGGGGCAGCCCGACCCGGCGGCGCCGGACGACCCGGACGCGCGCGTGCCGTGGACGTCGCTCGACACGCTGCTCCGCAAGGCGGTGGAGACGCGCGTGCCGGGTGAGGACGAGGGCGTCGTCGCGCTGCAGGACGGCGTGCTGAGCTGGCGGCCCGCCGACGAGACCGGCGCCGTCCGCCTGGACACGGACCGCGAGCTGATGGCCTGGCTCGGCGACGTGGTGCGCGACGACGCCGCGTCCGCGCCGGTGACCGTGGCGACCGCGGTGACCGAGTACCGCCTCGTCGCCGTCCCCGTCGACGTCGCGGCGGAGCCGGGCACGCACGGCACGGTCGTCGTCGCGTTCGACCGCTCCGCGCTGACGGCCGGCGTGCGGCGCATCTTCCTCACGTACTCCGCCGTCGGACTGTTCGCGCTGGCCGTGGTCTCGGCGGTCGCGTGGTTCGTCGTCGGGCGCATGCTGCGGCCGGTGCGGATGCTGCGCGACACCGTCCGCCGCGTCACCGAGTCCGACCTGTCGGAGCGCATCGCGGTGCTCGGCAAGGACGACCTGGCGGACCTCGCCGGCTCGGTCAACGCCATGCTCGACCGGCTGGAGCGCGCGTTCGGCTCGCAGCGCGAGCTGCTCGACGACGTGGGGCACGAGCTGCGCACCCCGCTCACGATCGTGCGCGGGCACCTCGAGCTCCTCGACCCGTCCGACGCCGCGGACGTCCGTGCGACGCAGGCGCTGGCGCTCGACGAGCTCGACCGCATGCAGCGGCTCGTCGACGACCTCGTGACCCTCGCGACCGCGGACCGCCCGGACTTCGTGCGGCCCGCGCCCGTGGACGTCGGCCGGCTCACGGACGACGTGCTGGAGAAGGCGCGCGGCCTCGGCGAGCAGCGGTTCGTCGTGGTCTCGCGCGCCGACGTGACGGCGCGGGTCGACGCGCAGCGCATCACCCAGGCCTGGCTGCAGCTGCTCGCCAACGCGGTACGGTTCTCCGCCGCCGGGTCGGCGGTCCGCCTCGGCAGCGAGGTGGCCGGCGGGCGGCTGCTGCTGTGGGTGCGCGACGAGGGCCCCGGGGTGCCGCCCGAGGAGGAGGAGCGCATCTTCGAGCGGTTCCACCGCGGGCAGGCCGACCGCGTGCAGCACGGCGCGGGGCTCGGCCTGCCGATCGTCGCGGCGATCGCCGCCGCCCACGGGGGCCGGGTGTTCCTCGAGCACCCGCCGCCCGGGGCGGGCCCCGGTGTCGTGTTCGTCCTCGACCTGCCTGCCGTCGGCCTCGTCGACGGCGCGTCCGACGTGTCCCTCGAGCTCGCGGAGCCCCACCGATGACCCACATCCTCATCGCCGAGGACGAGGAGCGGATCGCCGCCTTCGTCGCCAAGGGCCTGCGTGCCCACGGGTTCGAGGCGACGACCGTCGCGACGGGCGAGCAGGCGCTCGAGCGCGTCGAGCGCGGCGGCATCGACCTGCTGGTGCTCGACCTGGGGCTCGGCGACATGGACGGCTTCGAGGTGCTGCGGCTGCTGCGCGCCGAGCGGTACGAGCTGCCCGTCGTCGTCCTGACGGCGCGGTCCTCCGTCACGGACACGGTCACGGGCCTGGAGTCGGGCGCCGACGACTACATGGCCAAGCCGTTCCGGTTCGAGGAGCTGCTCGCGCGCGTGCGGCTGCGGCTGCGCGCGCCCTCCCCCGGCGGCCGCGGCAACGTGCTCGTGCACGGGCGGCTGCAGCTGGACCTGCGCACGCGCCGCATGCGCGTCGACGAGGCGGAGGTCGACCTGTCGGCCCGGGAGTTCGCGCTGGCCGAGACGTTCATGCGCAACCCGGGCGACGTGCTGACCCGTGAGCGGCTGCTGTCCGAGGTGTGGGGCTACGACTTCGACCCCGGGTCGAACGTGGTCGACGTGTACGTGCGGTACCTGCGCCGCAAGATCGGCGCCGAGCACTTCGACACGATCCGGGGGGTCGGCTACCGGCTCGTCGACGCGCCCGCGTGACGCGCGACGCCGTGCGGCGGCTGGCACACTGACGCGGATGCGTGACCTCGCCCGGCTGCCGAAGGCGCACCTGCACCTGCACTTCACCGGGTCGCTGCGCGTGCGCACGCTCGCCGAGCTCGCGGAGCGGCACCGGATCCGCCTGCCGCAGGTGCTCCTCGACGCCGACCCGCTGGTGCTCCCCGCCGACGAGCGCGGCTGGTTCCGGTTCCAGCGCCTCTACGACGCGGCGCGCGCGTGCGTGCGCGGCGAGGACGACATGCGGCGCGTGGTCGCGGAGGCCGCCGCCGACGACGCCGCCGAGGGGTCGGGCCGCCTCGAGATCCAGGTCGACCCCACGTCGTACGCGCCGTTCGTCGGCGGGCTGACGCCCGCGCTCGAGATCGTGCTCGACGAGGCCCGGCGCGCGGCCGCCGCGACGGGGGTCGAGATCGGCGTCGTCGTCGCGGCGTCCCGCATGCGGCACCCCCTCGACGCGCGGGCCCTGGCCCGGCTCGCGGCGCGGCACGCCGGCGACGGCCCGGGCGAGGTCGTCGGCTTCGGGCTGTCGAACGACGAGCGCCGCGGCGACACCGCGGAGTTCGCGCCCGCGTTCGCGATCGCGCGGCGCGCCGGCCTCGCGAGCGTCCCGCACGGCGGCGAGCTGCTCGGCCCCGCGCACGTCGAGGACGTCCTCGACCACCTGCGACCCGACCGGCTCGGCCACGGCGTGCGCAGCGGCGAGGACCCGCGCGTGCTGGCGCGGGTCGTCGACGAGGGCGTCGCGCTCGAGGTGTGCCCCGCGTCGAACGTGTCGCTCGGCGTCTACCCGGCGGCGGGGGACGTGCCCCTGCGCACGCTCGTCGACGCGGGTGCGACGGTGGCGCTCGGCGCGGACGACCCGCTGCTGTTCCGCGCCCGCCTGGTCGACCAGTACCGCGTCGCCCGCGAGGTGCACGGCTTCACCGACGCCGAGCTCGCCGACCTGGCGCGGGCGTCGATCCGTGCCAGCAGGGCGTCGGCCGCCGCACGGGCACGGCTGCTCGCCGGGGTGGACGCGTGGCTCGCCGACGACGGCGCTGCCGACCCGGCGGGCGGGCCGGCCGCGGACGGGCAGGGTACGGACGGGCAGCGCACGGACGGGCAACGCGACGCCCCGGGCCCGCACTCCGGAGGCGTCGTCGCGCCGCACGCGCCCATCGGCGCGTGAGCACGTCCCCCGGCCCGCCGGAGCGTCAGAGGGCCGTGCCGACCAGCACCGGCTCGGGCTCCAGCACCACGCCGAACCGGTCGCGCACGCCGTCGCGGAGCTCGCGCGCGAGCGTCACGAGGTCGTCGGCCCCCGCGTCGCCGCGGTTCGTGAGCGCGAGCGCGTGCTTCGACGACAGCGCGGCGGGACCGGGAGCGCCGTACCCGCGTCCGAAGCCGGCGTGCTCGATGAGCCACGCGGCGCTCGTCTTGACCGTCCCGTCGTCGAGGGGCCAGCGCGGGGCGTCCGCGGGCAGGGCCTGCGCGTCGGCGGCGGGCAGGACGGGGTTCGTGAAGAAGGAGCCGGCGCTCCAGGTGTCGTGGTCGGGGGCGTCGAGGACCATGCCCTTGCGCGCCCGCAGCGCCAGCACCGCCGCGCGGACGTCCGCCAGCGGTGCGCGCCCGCCGACCTCGACGCCGAGCGTCCGCGCGAGCTCCGGGTAGGCGACCGGCGCCGACAGCGATCCCGGCCGCAGCTGGAACGTCACGTCGAGCACGACGTACCGCGGCGTGGGCCCCCACGGCGCGCGCGGGTCGTCGGCCGACGGCCGCAGCGACCGCTTGAGCAGCGACGTGCGGTAGCCGAACGCCAGCGTCACCCACGGCAGCGTCCGCACGCGCTCGCGCCCGCGGTCCCACACCCGTACCTGCGAGATCGTCTGCGCGACCTCCTGCCCGTACGCGCCGACGTTCTGCACGGGCGTCGCACCGGTCGACCCGGGGATCCCCGAGAGCGCCTCGACGCCCACGAGCTCGTGCTCGACGGCGTACGCGACGACGTCGTCCCACACCGTGCCGGCGGGCACCGTCAGGGTCACCCCCGCGCACGCCGACGCGTCCGGCACCTCGACGCCGCCGCGGACGTCGCGCACGACGACACCGGGGAACCCCGCGTCGGCGACGAGCACGTTCGAGCCGCCGCCCAGCACGAGCAGCGGGTCGCCCGCCGCGTCGGCCTCCCGGACCGCCGTGACCAGCTCCTGCTCGGTGCGGGTCTCGACGTAGCGGCCCGCCGGCCCGCCGACGCGCAGCGTCGTCAGGTCCGCGAGCGCGGGCGTGCCGGCGTGCGACGGGACGGGGGCGTCCGCGGGCTCCGGTGCGGGACCGGGCAGGGCGCAGGTGTCGAGCTCCACCCCGTCAGGCTACGTCGCGCGGCGCGCCCTGCGGGGCGGCGGGGGCCGGCTCGGGACCGGGCTCCCCCGCGGTGGCGGTCGTGGCCTGCCCCAGGGGCCGCGCGGCGCTGGTGACGAGCAGCCCGAGGACGACGGGCACGAGGATCGCCAGCAGCGCCTGCCGGTAGCCGACGTGCTCGGCGAGCAGCCCGAGCAGCGGCGGCCCGGCGAGGAACGCGGAGTACCCGATGGTCGACACCACGGCGACGCGCTGGGCGGCCCGCCGGGGGTCGTCCGACGCCGCGCTCATGCCGACGGGGAAGCCGAGGGCCGCGCCGGCGCCCCAGGCGACGACGCCGAGCAGCGCGACCCACAGGGAACCGGCGAGCCCGAACACCAGGAGGCCGACGAAGGCGAGGGCCGCGCACAGGCGCAGCACCGCGACGCGGCCGTAGCGGTCGAGCAGGCGCGTGCCGAGCAGGCGCATCGCGGTCATGGCCGTCACGAACAGCCCGAACCCGAGCGCGCCGACGGCGTGGCCGGTGTCGAACCCGTCGACGACGGCGAGGCTCACCCAGTCGTTCGCCGCACCCTCGGTCAGCGCCGCGGCGAGCACCACGAGACCGACGAGCAGCGTGCGCGGCTCGAGCCACGCGCCGACCGCGGCGCGGGCACCCGTGGGCGCCGGCGCGGACGTCGCCGGGTCGGCGACGGCGCCCGCGGCGGGCTCGGTGCCGGTCGCACCGTGCACCCCGCCCGCCGGCTCCGCCAGGAAGGCGCGCACCGCGACGGCGAGCACGACGCCCGACAGCGCCACCGCGACGGGCAGGTGCACCTCGACCGGCACGTGCAGCCCGGCGACGAGCGCGGCGGCGCCGGCGGCGGCCATCGTGCCCACCGAGAAGCCGGCGTGGTACCGCGGCATCACGGTCCGCCCCAGGCGCTGCTCGACGACGGCGCCCTCGAGGTTCATCGACGCGTCCCACACGCCCGTGCCGACCCCGGCCAGCACGAGGCCCACGCCGACCACGACGACCTCGCCGGTGGCGACGCCGACGCAGCCGACCGCGTACCCGAGCCCGTTGAGCAGCCCGAACCCGAGGACCGTGCGCCGCGCGCCCAGCCGCTCGACGACGATCCCCGACAGCGGCAGCGCCAGCAGCGACCCGAACGAGCCGACGAGCAGCAGCAGGCCCATCCGGTCCGGCGTGAGCCCGAGGGCGTCGCGGACGGCCGGCAGGCGCGACGCCCAGCTGGCGAAGTTCCACCCCGCGAGCAGGAAGACGACGAAGACGGCGGTCGACGCGAGGCGGACCTCGCGCGGTGCCGCGGGCCGCGGGGTGCGGGTGGTGTCGCGCGTGCTCATCGGGCTCCTCCTCGTGGTGCCGTCGGCGCGGGCGTGCGGCGGGGCCGCGGGACCGATCCCCGGCCCGGTCCGCGCGGCGGGCGCCGCGTGCCGGGCGGGTGCGCCGCGTCGCCGCCGGCGCCCGAGGCGTCCGCACCGACGACGTCCGCCGGGGTGACGTCCGCCGGGGTGACGTCCGCCGGGGTGCCGCCGGCCGTGCCGCCACCCACGGTCCCACGACCGGCGTCCCGCGCGACGGACGGCGCGACGACGACGCTGGCGATCATCGCCGCCGTGATGAGCACGAGCGCGTGCCGGGCGCCGACGGCCTCGGCGGCCAGGCCGAGCACGGGCGGGGCGACGAGCGACGCGACGGACGCGAACGCGGAGACGACCGCGACGCGGCCGGCGGCGCGCAGCGGGTCGTCGGACGCGGCGGCGATGCCGATGGGCACGGCGAGGGCCGCGCCCAGGCCCCACAGCGCCACGCCGGCCCCCGCGAGCGGCAGCGTCGGCGCGAAGCCGAACACGAGCAGGCCGACGACCGACGCGGCGCCGGACGCGCGCAGCACCGCGACGCGGCCGTACCGGTCGAGCAGCCGAGTCCCGAGCAGCCGCACCGCGGTCATGCTGGCGACGAAGACGCCCAGCACGACGCCCCCGACGGCCTCCGTGCTGCCGAACCCGTCGACCACCGCGAGGGACAGCCAGTTGTTGGCCGCGCCCTCGGAGAAGGCGGCGGCGAGCACGACCACGCCGACGAGCAGCGTGCGGGGCTCGCGCCACGCGTCGAGCGCGGACGCGATGCGGGCCGCACCGCGCCGCACCCGGACCGGCACGCGCGGCAGCGTGCGCGCGGCC
>NZ_JBFTEP010000074.1:0-18880 GCF_047229365.1 Cellulomonas pasadenensis
GGCCGGTGCCGCGGTGCGCGGGTGCCGCCGGTCCGCCGGCGGTGCTGCGGGCCGCGCCGGCGAGGACGCCCGTGCGCGTCACGGCCGGCTCGGTCCGGGGGTCGGTGCGCCGCCCGGTGCGGCGGCGGCCGGACGCGGGCGGCGGCAGCACCTCGTACCGCACGTCGACCCACGTCGTGTCGTCGACCAGGTCGACGCGCTGCACGTTGACGCCGTGCACGCGCCCGCCCAGCAGCCCCTCCAGTCTCGCGACGAGCGCGACCTCGTCGACGTGCGCGCCGTCGAGGACCAGCTCCTGGCGGCGGTGCCGCTGCAGCAGGCGCGGGTGGTCGGCGGCGAGCACGGCGACGAGCAGGAGCGCCATCAGCGCGGGGCCCTGCCACGGCTGCGGCGCGGGGAGCGCGCCGAGGATGCCGAGGGCGAGCGCCGCGAAGTAGTAGGCGACCTCGCGCTGGCCGATCTCGGTCGACCGCAGCCGGATGATCGACAGCACGCCGAAGAGCCCGAGGCCGAGCCCGGCGCCGACGCCGCCGGCGCCGAGCGACGACGCGACGGCGAGCACGCCGACGTTGACGCCGATGAACGCGACGACGAGGTCGCGGCGCCGGTGCCGGCGGAAGTACGTCCACGTGAGCAGACCCACGGCGACCAGGTCGGCCGCGATGAGCACGAGTCGGTCCATGACGGTGTGCACCCCCTGCAGTGCCGTCGGCCGTCCCGGGTGAACTCCCGGTGGACGGTGTGCGAACGACAGGGACACTGCGGGCGCGGCGACCACGCCGTCAACGTCCGAAACGTTTTCCGTATCGATATCGACAACGTTCTCGACGTCGGGCGTCGGCGCCTCGCGGAGCCGCTGTCAGCCCTCCAGGCCGGGCGGCAGCGCCTGCGCGTGGACGACCTGCAGCACCCGTGTCGGGCGCGTCATCGCGACGTACAGGTCACCGCCGGACGCGGCGAGCACCTCGGCGGGCTCGACCAGCACCACCGCGTCGAACTCGAGCCCCTTCGCCTGCGTGGGCGTGAGGACGACCAGCGGGGCGTCGAGGTCGACGGCGTCCCCCGTGGGCGGCGTGTGGCCGAGCGCGCGCAGGGCCGCCACCACCGCGGACGTCCGCGCCCCGACCGCCACGACCGCGGTCCGGCCCGCGCCGCCCGCACCGCCGACCTCCGCTACCAGCGCGTGCGCGGCCGCCGCCGCGTCGGTGACGAGCGCGCCGTCGTCGGCCGACCGGCGCACCCGCAGCGCGTCGTCCACGTCCCGCGCCGACGTCTGCGGGGTGACCGGCAGGCGCGCCGCCCGCGCCACGCGCTGCGCCGCCTGCGCGACCGTCCGCGGCGTGCGGTAGTTGACCGTGAGCTCGGCGAGCCGCCAGCTGCCGCGCAGGACGGGGTCCAGCGTGCGCCCCCAGTCGCGGGCGCCCGCGGCCGCCGACGTCTGCGCCACGTCGCCGACGATCGTGAGCGAGCGCGTCGGCACGCGGCGCAGCAGCGCGCGCCACGCCATCGGCGACAGCTCCTGCGCCTCGTCGACGACGACGTGCCCGTACGCCCACGTCCGGTCGGCCGCGGCGCGCTCGGCCGTCGTCAGCGACGGCCCGCTGCTCGCGAACCGGTCCGCCAGCACCTCGGCCGACACCATGTCGCCCGCACCCGTCGACCGCAGCACGTTGCGCGCGTACTCGACCTCCGCGGCGCGGCGCTCCGCGTCGGCGCGCGCCTGCGCCCGTGCGGCCTGGTCGTCCTCGCCGAGCAGCTCGGCGGCCTCGTCGAGCAGCGGCACGTCCGCCGGCGTCCACGGCGCGTCGGCGGGCCGCGCGAGCAGGCGGCGGTCCGCGGGCGAGAGGTCCGGCGCGGCCGCCTCCAGGCGGTGCGGCTTGGCGTACAGGTCGCGGATCAGGCCCTGCGGCGTGAGCGGCATCCACGCCAGGTTGAGCGCGACCCGGATCTCGCGCGTCGTGCGGAGGTCCTCGACGATCTCGGCGCGGTCCTCCGGCGGGACGTCCCACGCGAGCTGCTGCACGTACTGCTCGGCGAGCCGGGACAGCATGTCGCGCACGAACGTCACGCGGGCCTGGTTGTGCGGCTTGTGCTGACGGCGGGCGCGCGCGATGGCGGCGGCGACGTCGTCCGGGCGCACGACGACCGTCCGGCCGTCGACGCGCACGCGGACCGGCTCGGCGGGCACGCGCTGCCGCTGGCGCACGGCGCGCGCGACGACGCGCGCCATGACGGCCCGGCCCTTCACGGCCGCCACGGCGTCGTCCTCGGCGCCCCGGGCCTCGACGCCCGGGACCAGCTCCGCGACGGTGGCGGTCACGACGCCCGTCTCGCCCAGCGACGGCAGCACCTGGTCGATGTAGCGCAGGAACGTGCGCGACGGCCCCACGAGGAGCACGCCCGAGCGCTCGAGCAGCCGCCGGTGGTTGTACAGCAGGTACGCCGCCCGGTGCAGCGCGACGGCCGTCTTGCCCGTGCCGGGGCCGCCCTGCACGACGAGCGCGCCGCCCAGGTCGGAGCGGATGATCGCGTCCTGCTCGGCCTGGATGGTCGCGACGATGTCGCCCATGCGGCCGGTGCGTCCCGCGCCGAGCGCGGCGAGCAGGGCGCCCTCGCCCGACAGGCCCGACAGGGTCGCCGGGTCGACGCCCGCGGCGGCGAGCGCGTCGAGGTCGAGGACGTCGTCCTCCACGCCCGTGACCCGACGCCCAGCGGTGACCAGGTGGCGGCGGCGGACCACGCCGTCGGGCTGCGCCGACGTGGCGCGGTAGAACGCCTGCGCCGCGGGTGCCCGCCAGTCGGTGAGCAGAGGGGTCTGCTCCTCGTCGGTGAGCCCGATGCGGCCGATGTACCGGCGGTCGCCGTCGACGAGGTCGAGCCGACCGAAGGCGAGCCGCTCCTCGACGGCCTCGAGCTGCGCCACGCGGTCCTCGTAGAGGGTCGCGAAGGCGTCGCGCTCGGAGCGGTTCTGCGGCGACCCCGACGGGCGCTGCCGCCGCACGTCGGCGAGCCGCCGGCGCGCCTGCGCGCGCAGCTCGTCGAGGCGCGCGTACAGCCCGTCGACGACCCGCTGCTCGCCGTCCAGCTCCCGGTCGCTCCCAGCCACCTGCGTGCTCACCCCCGTCGTCGCCACCGTGCGGGCGCACGGGCGGCCGACCATTATCCGCTGCGTCGGGACCGGCCCGTCGCGCCGCCCGTCCGGGGGCGTGTCGCCGTCCCGGCGGTGCACCGCACGGACGGTGCTGCCCTACAGTTCACCCAGCCGATCCCGCACCACCGCGGGGCAGACCTGCGGAAGGACGGGCGTGACGAGCTCCCCGGCCACGTCGGACGACGACGTGCGCACACCCGCGGACGTCGACGGCCGCCTGCGCCTGCTGCTCGTCGAGGACGACGAGGGCGACGCGCTGCTCGTCCAGGAGCACCTCGCCGACGCCGGCCTCGCCGAGCACATCGTGTGGGCCCGCTCCGTGGACGAGGCGCTCGCACACCTCGACGCCGACTGCGTGCTGCTCGACCTCGGCCTGCCCGACGCGATGGGCCTCGGCGCGCTCGAACGCCTCCTGGCGGCCGACGCGCCGCCGCCGATCGTCGTCCTCACGGGCCTGACCGACACCGACGCCGGTCTCGCCGCGCTCGCGGCCGGCGCCCAGGACTACCTCGTCAAGGGCGACGTCGACGGGGAGAGCCTGGCCCGCGCCGTCCGCTACGCCGTGCAGCGCCGCCGCCTCGAGCAGACCGACCGGGCGCTGTACCGCAGCCTCGTGCGCGCCGCCGAGACGAACCGGCTGGAGCGCGCCCTGCTGCCGCGCCCCGTCGTCGCCGACCCGCGCCTGGAGGTCCGCGTGGGCTACCGCGCCGGCCGCGACGGCCTGCTCGGCGGGGACTTCTACGACGTCGTCGAGCGGCCGGACGGCACCGTGCTCGCGCTGGTCGGCGACGTGTGCGGCCACGGCCCCGACGAGGCGGCGCTCGGCGCGACCCTGCGCACCGCCTGGCGCACGCTCGTGCTGGCGGACGTGCCCGCCGACGACATCCTCGGGCTGCTCGAGCGCGTCCTCGACGCCGAGCGGGCCCGGCCGGAGGTCTTCACCACGGTGTCGATGCTCGCCGTGGCGCCCGACCGGCGGTCCGCCGACCTGTACCTCGCGGGGCACCCGGTGCCGTTCCTGCTGGGGGACGGCGTGCACCTGCTGCCCGCCGACGCCCGCGGGCGGGCCCTGGGCATCCCGGTCGGCGGCGGCTGGCCCGCACGGCGCCTCGAGCTGGGGTCGTCGTGGCGGGTGCTCATGTACACCGACGGCCTGCTCGAGGCGACCGTCGGCAGCGGCGGCGAGCGGCTCGGCAAGGCCGGGCTCATGGAGCTCGCCCACGCGACCTCGCGCGCCACCACGGGCGCTCCCGTCCCCGTCCCCGGCCATGAGGAGGACCCCGTGCTCGGCCACCTCATCGGCGCCGTGCGCGCCCGGCACGGCGGCGACCTCGTCGACGACGCCGCCGTGGTCCTGCTGGGGTGGGAGGCGTGAGCCCGGCGACCGTGCGCACGTCCGCGACGCTGCGCCGCCGGCTCGCCGCCCTCTTCGTGTCCGCGGGGCTCGTGCTGGGACTGGTCGTCCTCCTGACGGGGACCGTGTTCGCGCGCACGCTTTCGCTGCAGGAGGCCGTGACGCAGCAGTACTTCCAGGCCGTCAGCGAGACGGACCGGGCGCTCGTGTCGATGGTCGACGCCGAGACCGGGCTGCGGGGCTACGCGCTCACGGGCGACCCCGTGACGCTCGAGCCGTACGAGCGGTCGCTCGAGATCGGTGCCGAGTTCGAGCGGACGGCGCGCGCGGTGGCGGAGCGGTCGGGCGACGACGCCGTCCTCGACGACTACGGGGCCGCCGCCGCGGCCGCACGCGCCTGGTACTCCGAGCACGCGGAGCCGATGATCGCGCAGATCGAGGCGGAGGGCGCCGACTCCGTCTCCCCGGAGCAGGTCGAGCGCGGCCGCGGCTACTTCGACGAGGTCCGTGCGACGGTCGGCACGTACCTCGAGCGGCTGCGCGGCATCCGCTCGGACGCGGTCGCGGACCTGGAGCGCATGACGACCCTCTCGGCGATCCTGCTGACGACCGTCGTGCTCACGGCCGTGGTGGTCGGCGTCCTCATCTGGGTCGCCCTGCGCCGCTGGGTGGTGTCCCCGGTCGACGCGCTCGCGGCCGACGTGCGGGCCGTCGCCGAGGGCGACCTCGACCGTCCGGTCGCCGTGCGGGGACCCGGCGAGATCGAGCAGCTGGCGGGCGACGTCGAGCAGATGCGCGTCGCGCTGGTCGCCCAGCTGGGCGAGCTCCGCACGTCGCGCGCCGAGATCGCCGACGCGCACGAGCGGCTCACCGAGCAGGCCGAGGAGCTGCGGCGCTCCAACCGCGACCTGGAGCAGTTCGCCTACGTGGCGTCGCACGACCTGCAGGAGCCGCTGCGCAAGGTCGCGAGCTTCACGCAGCTGCTGCAGAAGCGGTACGGCGGCCAGCTCGACGAGCGGGCCGACCAGTACATCGACTTCGCCGTCGACGGCGCCAAGCGCATGCAGCGGCTCATCCAGGACCTGCTCGGGTTCTCGCGGGTCGGGCGGGTGGGCGGCGAGGTCGTCGACGTCGACCTCGACAAGGCGCTCGCGCGCGCCGTCGACCAGCTCGACGAGCGCATCGAGGCCGCCGGCGCCGTCGTGACGCACGACCCGCTGCCGACGGTCCGCGGCGAGGAGCCGCTGCTCGTCCAGCTCTTCCAGAACCTCGTCGGGAACGCCGTGAAGTTCCGGCACCCCGACCGTGTGCCGCACGTCCACGTCAGCGCGCGCCGCGTGGAAGACTCCTGGCAGCTCGAGTGCCGGGACAACGGCATCGGCATCGACCCCCAGTACGCCGAGCGCGTCTTCGTCATCTTCCAGCGGCTGCACGCCAAGGACGTCTACGAGGGCACGGGCATCGGCCTGGCGCTGTGCAAGAAGATCGTCGAGTTCCACGGCGGTCGGATCTGGATCCCCGAGACCGAGGGGGAGGGCACCACCATCCGGTGGACCCTGCCCGCGGCCGACGAGGGCTGATTCCCCGCGAGGGGACGACGGGAGCAGTAGTGGCGGACCAGAAGACCATCGAGGTGCTCCTCGTCGAGGACGACCCGGGCGACGTGCTGATGACCCGTGAGGCCTTCGAGCACAACAAGGTCCGCAACCGCCTGTCGGTCGTGTCCGACGGGGTCAGCGCGCTGGAGTTCCTCCGCAAGGAGGGCGAGCACGCCGACGCCCCCACGCCCGACCTCATCCTGCTCGACCTCAACCTGCCGCGGATGGACGGGCGCGAGGTGCTCGAGGCGCTGAAGTCCGACGCCGCGCTGCGCGCCATCCCGGTCGTCGTGCTCACGACGTCCGAGGCGGAGGAGGACGTGCTGCGCATGTACTCGCTGCACGCCAACGCGTACGTCACGAAGCCGGTGGACTTCGACCGCTTCATCGACGTGGTGCGGCAGATCGACGAGTTCTTCGTCGAGGTCGTGCGGCTGCCCGGGCGCTGACGGCTCCCGCGGCGGCCGCAGGCACCGCGGGAAGAGCAGGGGGCCCCGCGGCGTTGCACCGGTGTGACAGGGACGACGACGTGAACGAGCGGAGCGACATGCTGGACCCCCGGGGCATCTACGACGTGGACGTGCAGGTGGCCGAGCGTCTGGACGCGCGCGCGACGGGCGGCAGGGGACCGGTGCTGCTGCACGCGGTGCGCGGGTTCGTCGACGCCGGCCAGGCGGGGCAGCTCGCGGCCGAGCACCTGCTGTCCGCCGGCACGGGCGAGCGGCTGGTCACCTTCGACGTCGACCAGCTCCTCGACTACCGGTCGCGCCGGCCCGTCATGACGTTCGACGGCGACGGCTGGACCGACTACGACGCGCCCCAGCTGGCCGTCGACCTGCTGGAGGACGCGGCGGGCGTCCCGTTCCTGCTGCTGCACGGTGTCGAGCCGGACACGCAGTGGGAGCGCTGGGTCGCCGCCGTGCGGCAGGTCGTGGAGCGGTTCGACGTCCCGCTGGTCGTCGGCGTGCACGGGATCCCCATGGGCGTCCCGCACACCCGGCCGGCGTCGGTGACGGCGCACGCCACGCGCGCCGAGCTGGTCGCCGACCACACCTCGTTCTTCGGCACCGTGCAGGTGCCCGCCAGCGCCACGGCCCTCCTCGAGCTGCGGCTCGGCGAGCAGGGGCACGACGCGCTCGGCTTCGCGGTGCACGTGCCGCACTACCTGGCCCAGTCGGCCTACCCGACGGCGGGGGTGACCGCGTTGCGGCAGGTCGAGCGTGCGACGGGGCTCGACCTCGCCGTCGCCGCGCTGGAGCCCGCCGCCGAGGAGGCGATGCGGGAGGTCGAGCGCCAGGTGGCGCAGGCGCCCGAGGTCGCGTCGGTGGTCGAGGCGCTCGAGGAGCAGTACGACGCCTTCACCCGCAGCATCGGGCGCACCAGCCTGCTCGCGCAGACGACCGACCTGCCCACGGCCGAGGAGATCGGCGCCGAGCTCGAGCGGTTCCTCGCCGAGCAGACGGACGACGACCCCGGCCGCTGACGGGCGCGCGCGACGCCGGACCGGCGGCGCGCTCGCGGGCGTCGTCGTGACCGGATCGTTGCCGGCGGCAGGCGGACGCATGTCCACCTGACGTGGCGTGCGCCACACGACGCGTGCAAGGATGCGGCCGTTGCAGTGACGTACGGACGCTCGACCGGACCCGTGGTCGCCCCGTCAGGCGCGAGGCGCGGAACCGTCGGCCCTCGCGGGTCGGACCACCCGGTGCAGGACGTGAGGCATTGCGGCGCGGCGCGGGCACGGTGCCCGCGCCGGTCACCGGTGGGACGCGAAGGAAGCACGACATGGCACAGGGTGCGGTCAAGTGGTTCAACGCCGAGAAGGGCTACGGGTTCATCGCCCAGGACGGCGGCGGCGCCGACGTCTTCGTCCACTACTCGGCCATCGACTCCCAGGGCTACCGCTCGCTCGACGAGGGGCAGCGCGTGGAGTTCGAGATCACGCAGGGCGCGAAGGGTCCGCAGGCGGAGCACGTCCGCCCGCTGTGACACCTGCGCGATGAGCTCGGCCGGGCCTCGGCCCGGCCGCACGACGGGGCCGTACCCACGGGTGCGGCCCCGTCGTCGTGCGCGGTCCGTCGTCCCCCGGCCCGGCCGGTCAGGTCGTGGCCGGTTCGGGTGGCGACGCGGGTGGGGCGTGCGGCGGCTCCTGCGGCGGGTCGTGCAGCGCGGTCGCGCGGCCGACGAACCCGTCGAGCTCGGCGCCCACGAGGATGCGTGCCGGGACGGGCAGGGTGCGCAGCGTCCGTGCGAGCGCCGGGTCGTCGAGCAGGCCGTCGTCGTCGGTGCCCGCGAGGACGACGTTGCCGTAGTGGCGGCCGCGCAGCTGCCCCGGCTCCGCGACGACGGCCACGTGCCGGAAGACGCCGGCGAGCGTCGCCGCCTCGGCCCGGGCGAGGGCGAGCGGCGGCCGGTCGGCGCAGTTGGCGAGGTAGACGCCGCCGGGCCGCAGCACGCGCGCCACCTCGCGGGCGACCTCGCTGGTCGTCAGGTGGTCGGGCGTGCGGTCGCCGGCGAAGACGTCGCGCACGACGACGTCCCACGACGCGTCGCCCACGCCGGTGAGCTCGGCGCGCGCCTCGCCGGTGCGCAGGCGCAGGCGCGGTGCGCGGGGGAGCGCGAACCACGCGCGCACGAGCCGGGCCAGCTCGCCGTCGAGCTCGACGGCGAGCTGGCGCGCGCCGGGGTACCGGTGGGCCAGCGTGCGCGCGAGCGCGCAGCCGCCGGCGCCGAGGTGCAGCACCGCGGGGTCGGGGCGCCGGTCGGCGAGCGTGCCGACGACCGCGGCCATCTGCTGCATGTACTCGAAGTCGAGCAGGTCGGGGTCGTCGAGGTCGACGAACGAGCTCGGCACGCCGTTGACCAGCAGCGTCGCGGCGCGCGGGCGTCCCGGCTCGGGCACGACCTCCGCCGTGCCGGTCGCGACGGCGACGGGCCCCACGGGCCACGGCGCCACGTCCGGCGCGGGTGTCGGTGGTCGGCGGGAGGATGCGGTGCGACGGGCCACCGGGTCACGGTAACGGCCCGTCGGCGCGAGCCCGTGACCGACAAGGGATTGCGCTATTCGAACAGGTGTTCGATCATGGTGTCGGCGGAGGTGCCGCCACGAGGGAGGTGGGTGCGATGTCCGGACGGGTGAGCGTCCTGCGACCCGAGGCGGCCACCGCCCTGCCGCCGCAGACCGCCGACCTGCTCGCGCGGGCGGACGCCGAGCTCTTGGCGGCCCAGTTCTCCGGCGAGCCGTGGGAGATGTTCTCGCACGCCCACCTCGCGGCCCTGCGTGCCGGCGCGGCCGTCGTCGCCGCCCGGGGGCGTCCCGCGGGCCGCGGTGCGCCGCGGACGGTCTGGGGCATGCTCGACGCGGTGGCGCCCGAGCTGCACGCGCACTCGGCGTTCTTCGCCCAGTCGGCCGCCCTGCGCTCCGCCGTCGACGCCGGCCGGTTCGAGCTGGTGTCGGAGGCCAGGGCCGAGCGGGCGCTGTGCGCGGCCGAGGACCTCGTCGACGCCGCCCGCGCGCTGCTGCTCGGCGACGCGGCGACGCCGGCGCGCGCGCTGGCGTCCCGGTGAGCGGTCATCCGACCGTGCCCGCCGAGGACGGCTGCCACGTCCTGCACGTGGAGGTGGACGCGCCGGCGGCGCAGGTCGCGCTGATGCGCAGGCCCGAGCTCGCGGGGCTGCCCGTGCTGGTCGACGACGGCGGCCGGGTGCGCGACGCGTCGGCCCCGGCGCGCGCGTTCGGGGTGCGAGCGGGGGACGACCTGGCGGCCGCCCTGGCGCGCTGCCCGCACGCGGTCGTCGTCGCGGCGGACCCCGCGGCCGAGGACGCCGTGCGGGCGGGTCTGCTCGCGGTCCTCGAGGACGTCACCGCCCTCGTGGAGCCGGTGGGCGACGCGGGCGCGTACGTCGACGTGGGCGGCGCCCGTCGTCGGCTCGGTCCGCCCACGGCGATCGCCTGGGGGGTCCGTGAACGGCTGCGGGAGCAGCACGGCGTGACGTGCTCGGTCGGGATCGGTGCGACCAAGGTGGTCGCCCGGCTCGCCGGTCGCGCGGCCGGCCCCGACGGCGTCCTGCTGGTGCCGCACGCCGCGACGGCGCGGTTCCTGGGGGACCAGCCCGTGGCGGCGCTCGCGGAGGTCGACGGCCCCCTCGAGGCGGCGCTCGCCGCGGCCGGCATCCGGCGGCTCGGGGAGCTGGCGGACGCCTCGGCCGTGCTCCTGCGCGGCCTCGACCGGCCCGCGACGGTGCACTGGCTCCGCGACCTCGCCCGGGGCCGCGACGCCCGGCCGGTGGTGCCCCGGCCGCGGTCGGCGGCCGACCCCGTCGTGCGGGTCGACGTCCCGTGCGCCGCGGCGCGCGGGCAGCGGGACGTGCTGGACGAGCTGCTGCGGGAGGCGGCGCACGCGTGCGGCCGCGCGCTCGGGGTGCGCCGGCAGGCCGGCCGCACCGTGGCGCTCACCGTGCGCACGGCCGACGGGGCCGAGCACACCCGCTCGCGCGCCCTGACGACGCCGTCCGACCGCGGCCGCGAGCTCCACCTGGTCGCGCGGGACCTCCTCGCCGGCCTCACGTGGGTCGCGGTGCCGGAGTCGCTGACCGTGGCCGTCGGGCGTCTGCAGGACGTCCCGGCGGGCGTGCGCGGACCCGTCGCGGGCGAGCGGACCGACGCCGTGCCGCCTCTCGCAGGCCCCGTCGCCGTCCCGGCGGGCACCGTCGCGGGCACGGACGGCCTGCCGTGGCGAGTCTCACCCGGAACGGTCGCCCGCGTGGCGCAGCGCTCGACTTCCACCATCGTCACCGCCGACATATCCTGATCACCCATAGTCCACCGGAGTGCGACGGGGGTCGTCATGCCTCTCTCCGAGTACGAGCAGCGCGTTCTGGAGCAGATGGAACGTCAGCTGACCTCTGACGACCCTCGGCTCGCGAACACGCTGACCAGCCGCGGCGGTCGTCGCCCGGTCATGCGGTACGTCATCGCCGGCGCGGGTGCCGTCGTCGGACTGCTGCTCCTGGTCGTCGGTGCCGCGTCGTCCGAGCCGTGGCTCGGTGCCCTCGGCTTCGTCGTGATGTTCGCCGCCGTCGCGTCCGCGTTCGCCGCGCCGCGTCGTACGCGGTCGGGGCCGCAGGGAGCCGTCCGCCCGGACGGCACCGTCCGCCGTCCCACGGGCGCGACACGGCCCGCCACGCGCAAGCAGGGCTTCATGTCCCGCATGGAGGAGCGCTGGGACCGTCGGCGCCACGAGGGCGACCGCTGACCCGCGCCCGCCCCGGCGCGGCCTCCTGACCTGCGCAGCCGCCTGACCGACGCGGCCTGCTGACCGACCCCGCCGCCTGAACCCGAGCGCCGACCGCGGCGCACCGGGCACACGCACCGCCCGCTCCCGTCCGCAGTCACGCGGACGACGACGCCGCCGGCTCCTCGAGCCGGCGGCGTCGTCGCGCCGGGACGCGGCGGGCAGCACCCCGGCGGGCCCGGCGAGGGGACGAGCAGCGTCGCGCGCACCGGTCGAGCGCTGCGCACGGCGCACCGGTCGAGCGCTGCGCACGCACGCGGCACGAGCGACCGCGGACCCGCCGTCGTCGGCCGTCAGCCCGAGGACCGGCCGATCCGCGGCACCGCGCCGGCGCGCGGACGCTCGCCGAGGAGCTCGGTGACCCCGTCGCGCACGGCGGCCACCCACCCGTCGAGCGCGGCCGGGTCGACGTCCTGCGGCGTGGGGGCGTACCGGCCGCTCTCGACGGCCGCGACGAGATGCTCGAACGCGGCGAGGGCCGCGCCGTCGAGCGTGCCCTCGGCGCGCAGCAGCAGCGCGCGCTGCACGTCGCGCAGCGCGCCGCGAGGGGTCGCCGCGTCGGACCAGGTGAGCTCGAGGCGCGCGAGGTCACGCCGCAGCGTCGCCCAGGCGCGCTCGGGCGTCGTCTCGACCACCCGGCGGCCGCGCCGGGACAGCAGCAGCACGGTCGCGCCGCCGCCCAGCACGAGGACGCCGAGCCCCACGGTGAGGGCGACGGCCGGCCAGGGCACGGAGTCGTCCTCCGTGGCGGGCGCCGACGTCGGCGGTGCGGTGGCGGTCGCCGCGGGCGCCGGCGCGACGCGCCCCGGCGTGAGCTCCTCCGGCACCGAGCCCGGCGCCTGGACGCCCGTGAACGGGTCCGCCCACGTCGGCGGCGCGCCGGTCTGCGAGGCGGGTGTCGGCTCGAACCGGACCCAGCCCTGGCCCTCGAAGTACAGCTCGGGCCACGCGTGCGCGAGCCGGCCGGTGACGACGTACGAGCCGTCCTCCGCCCGCTCGCCGGGCAGGAAGCCGACACCGACCCGGGCCGGGATGTCGAGCATGCGCGCCATGACCGTCATCGCGGTCGCGAACTGCACGCAGTAGCCGCGCCGCGACTCGAGGAAGTCCCACACGGCGTCGGACGTGCGGGCGGGCGGCACGCGCGTGTCGTACGTGAAGTTCGACGCCGACCGGAGCCAGCCCTGCAGCGCCATCGCCTGCGCGTAGGGGGTCTCGGCGTCCGCGGTCAGCTCGGCGACGAGGCGCTCGACGTCGTCGCGGTGCTCGGTGTCCGGCACCGCCGTGTACAGGCCGGCGTCCGGCGGCGTGCCCACGGGCGCGTCGCGCAGCTCGTCGGCGGTGAGCTGGGGGACCTGCACGAGCATGGAGTACGCCAGGTCGGCGTCCGTGGAGTCCTGGCCGACGACCTCGTCGCGCCGCGGGTCCCAGGCCCAGTCGCCCGGCACCTGCACCGTGCGCGGGTGCGTGCTCACGGGCAGGCGACGCTCGCGCAGGGCGCCGACCACGACGTCGACCTGGGCGAGCGTGCCGGCGGTCGCGTCGGGCACCGAGCCGGCGACGGCCGCGTCGGAGGACAGCAGGGTCGTGGGGTCCCACTCCTGCACCGCCTCGGGCTCGGTGCGCTGCCACGTCCGCCCGTCGAAGGCCGTCAGCGTGAACGCGCGCAGCGGCCCGACGAGCCGGGCGTCGACCGCCCGAGCCGTCGCTGCCGTCTCCTCGACCGACGGCAGCGCGGCGACGCCGGCCTCGTCGTCGTCCGTGCCGTCCGGCCCCGCGGTGGGGTCGACGACGCTGTACCGGAGCACCTCCTGCGCCGAGCGCGCGCCGAGGCTCTCGCGCAGGTCGAGCTGGTCGCTGAGCTCGAGGGGCCCGACGGGTGCCGCGCCGAGCTGGGGAAGCCCCACCGACGCCCAGCCGGGGACGTCCATGAGCGGCGGTCCGGCCACGAGCGCGACCGTGGCGACCAGGGCCGCACCCGCGCCGGTCGTGACGACGCGGCGGCGCCGGCCCGCGTGCGCGTGCTGCGGCGCCGCGCCGTAGGCGAGCAGCGCGAGGTACGCCACGCCCGTCCAGAACACCGGCGCGCCGCCGGCGGGGAAGCCGAGCAGGACACCCGGCACCCACAGCGCCACCAGCGCGAGCCCGGACAGCGCCGGCACCCGCAGCGCGACCACGGCGAGGTCGACCAGCAGCAGCACGGCGAGCGCCCCGACCACGACGAGGAGCTCGCCCGGCCGGACGTCCGGCATGGGCACGAACGAGTCGTTGACGACGGCCACGCCCTCGCGCGCCAGCGCCCAGGTGCGCCGGAACGCGTCCGGGTCGGGCAGGAACTGGGGACGTCCCGGCGGGGCGCCGTAGCGCAGCACGAGCCCGACGACGGCCACCGCGGCCCCGACGGCCGTCGGGGCCCACCACGTCCGCGTGAGCGCGCGGGTGACGGCGGTGACGACCGCGACGAGGAGCACGGCCACGCACGCGACCACGAACCACCGGCGGCCCGCGATGAGCGTGCCCAGCGCCAGCAGGCCGGCCCACGTGGCGGCGACGGCGAGTGCCGTGCCCACGACCGCCCGGACGCCCTGCTCGGGCCCGTGCGGCCGGTTCACCGCGTGCTCCCGAGCAGTCGCAGCCAGCAGGCGACGGGGTCCTCGCCGGCGGTCGCGCCCGCGACCCGCCAGCCGGCGCGCACGAGCGCGGCCTGCGTGTGCTGGGCGTCGCGGGTGTCGCCCGCGTGCCGGCCGTCCGTCTGCACGAGCGCCCAGCCGTGGGCGGAGTCGCCGACGTGCGCGAGGGCCGCGCGCGCCGGTCCGGACAGCGCGCCGAGCACGGCGATGACGATCTCGCCGCCGTCGGCCGTGTGCAGCAGGCGCGCCGCGTCGAGCAGGTGGGCGTCGGCCTCGGCGGACGAGCGCGCCGGCTCGAGGTCGATCGTCATGTCGAGGAGCGCGGCGCGGGCCTCCGGGCCACCGCGGGCGTGCACGAAGGCGGACGCGCCGACCGCGCCCCGACCCGCGGCGATGCCGGCGCCGACGAGGCGCACGGGGTGCCCGCCGTCCAGCATGGCGAGGGCCACGGACGCGGCGAGGGAGATCGTCCACTCGGCGGTGCTCTGCCGCACCGGCAGGTCGAGCAGCACGGTGACCGGGCGCATGCCGGCGCGCTCGTCCGAGCGGACGAGCAGCGCGCCGCGGCGGGCGCTGGAGCGCCAGTGCACGCGACGCAGGTCGTCGCCCTCGCGGTAGTCGCGCAGGTTCGCGTCGTCGGTCGACGGCGTGCGGGCGCCCAGCGCGACGCGGTCGGGCTCGCCGACGAGCACGTCGCTCGGCGCGGGCAGGGCCGTGACGGCCGGCCACACGGCGACCTCCGACTCGCGGCCGAGCGTCGTGCGCGCGCGCACGACGCCGAACACGTCGGTGCGGCTGACGACGAGGGGGCCGAGGGGCCAGCGGCCGCGCTGCGTGGTGCGGACGGGGTAGGTCACCGCGACGTGGTCGGCGGCGCGGCGCACGCGGGCGCGCAGCGGCCGGCCGCCCGACAGCTCCACGGCGGCCTGCTCCGCGAAGCGCAGCCCGGCGAGCCGTGCGCGGCCGGCCCCGTCGGCCGCGCGCACGTCGACCCGCACCTGCGCCTCGTCGCCGGCGTGCACGGGGTTCGGGCTGACGTCGCGGACGACGTCGAGCCGGCGCCGTCCGCGCGCGGGGTCGCCGAGCGCGACGGCGGCGAGGGCGACGCCGACGAGCACGAGCAGCAGGACGCCGGCGCGCACCAGGTCGAGCGAGCCGAGCGACACGCCGAGCTGGAGCGCGACGACGCCCGCAGCGGCCAGCGCCCAGCCGCGCGGGGTGGGCCGCAGGCGCATCAGCCCAGCGCGCGCCGCACGCGGGCGGGCGGGTCGAGGGCGGGCACGGGGGTCCGCGCGAGGATGTCGCCGACGACGTCCTGCGTCGTGCGGCCCGACAGCCGCGACTCGGTGCTGGGCAGCAGCCGGTGCGCCAGGACCGGCACGGCCAGCTCCTGCACGTCGTCGGGGAGGACGTGGTCGCGCCCGCCGATGGCCGCGAGCGCCTTCGCGGCCCGCAGCAGCTGGATCGCCGCGCGCGGGGACGCACCGAGCCGCAGGCCAGGGTCCTCGCGGGACGCGGCGACGAGGTCGACCACGTACCGCTTGAGCGCGGGAGCGGCGTACAGGCGGCGGGCGACGTCGACGAGGCGGCCCACCTCGGCGGCCGTCGTCACGGGCCGCAGCCGCTCGAGCGGGTCGGCCGTCTCCTGCACGTCCAGCATCGCGATCTCCGCGTCGACGCTCGGGTACCCGACCGTCAGGCGCGCCATGAACCGGTCGCGCTGCGCCTCCGGCAGGGGATAGGTCCCCTCCATCTCCACCGGGTTCTGCGTCGCGACGACGAGGAACGGGCGGGGGAGCGGGTACGTGCGCCCGTCGACGGTCGCCTGCGCCTCCTGCATGCACTCCAGCAGCGCGGACTGCGTCTTGGGGGAGGCGCGGTTGATCTCGTCGCCGATGACGACGTGCGCGAACACCGGTCCGGGACGGAACTCGAACTCGTGCGTCTGCGCGCGGAAGATGCTGACGCCGGTGAGGTCGCTGGGCAGCAGGTCCGGCGTGAACTGGATGCGCCCGACCGGCGCGTCGATGCTGCGCCCGATCGCCTTGGCGAGCGTGGTCTTGCCGACGCCGGGCACGTCCTCGAGGAGCAGGTGCCCCTCGGCGAGGAGCACCGCGAGGGCGACGCGGACGAGCTCCGGACGCCCGGTGACGACGGACTCGATGCCGGCGCGGAGCCGGCGTGTGACGGAGACGAGCCCGTCGAGCTCGTCCGGTGACGGCAGTGCCTGCATGTGTGCGACTCCCTCGGCGGACTGGGACGAGCGTACGTGGCGCGCGCCACGTCCGGGGGCGGTCCGCCCCACTTCCCTCCACCCGCGGCGCGGACCGCCCCCACCTCCCCCCACGTCTCTCCCCGCGCCGGCCGCACGGCGTCCGGATCGCCCGCGATCGGACCGTTTCGTCCTGCCGGTGCAATCCGTCGCGGAGGTGCGACACGTCGGTGACGCGTCGTGTCCTCCACTTCACTCCACGTCTCTGACCTGCATGAACGCGTGCCGTAAGGGTGAAGTTGGCGTTTCTACGAGATGCGCGTGGAGGGAAGTGGAGTACCGTGGAGGCACGTGGAGAGACGGGGAGCGACCGCTCTCCCGCGGTGGGTGGACACGGCAGGGACGGGCTCAGGAGGGAGTGAGGTGTCGCATGACTCGACCGGCGCCTTCGGCTCCTTCGCGCCCTTCCTCGGGACGTACACGCCACGCCTGGACGACAAGGGCCGGCTCATCCTCCCGGCGAAGTTCCGGCCGCAGCTCGCCCCGGGGCTCGTCATGACGCGCGGGCAGGAGCGGTGCCTCTTCCTGCTGCCGATGGACGAGTTCCGCCGCATGCACGACCAGCTCCGGCAGGCGCCCGTCACGAGCAAGCAGGCGCGGGACTACCTGCGCGTCTTCCTCTCCGGGGCCAGCGACGAGCTGCCCGACAAGCAGGGACGCATCTCCATCCCGCCGGTCCTGCGCAAGTACGCGGGGCTGGACCGGGACGTCGCCGTCATCGGCACCGGCACCCGCGTCGAGATCTGGGACCTCGAGGCGTGGGAGACCTATCTGTCCGAGCAGGAGGCGGGGTACGCCGACACGACCGAGGAGGTCTTCCCCAACGGCCCGTTCTGAGCCGTCCGCCCCACCCGTCGTCCGCCGACACCCGACGCAGCACCCGCCACCGCCGGCACACCTCGCCGGTGGTGCGGCCCCGTACACCCTGCTCCGCCCGACGAGACCTCCTCCCGTCCGCTCTGACGCACTTCCCCGGCGCCAGAGAGGTCGGTGGGGGATCTGGCCGGACGGAGGAGGGTCCGCCCGGCCGGCACCCCGGCGGTGGGCAGCACGACGACCGACCGGTCGTGCCGCCACCGACGCACCACCGACGCACCACCACGACGCAGCAGGAGGAGGAGGGCCATGGGCGAGCCGACCGACGCGGACGCCGCGTCGCGGCACGTGCCCGTCCTCCTGCAGCGCTGCCTCGACCTGCTGGCCCCCGCGCTCGCGGAGCCCGGCGCCGTGATGGTCGACGCGACGCTCGGCATGGGCGGTCACACCGAGGGCGTGCTGCGCGCGTTCGAGCACGTGCGGGTGGTCGGCATCGACCGGGACCCGCAGGCGCTCGCGCTCGCCGGTGCGCGGCTCGCACCGTTCGGCGAGCGGTTCACGCCCGTGCACGCCGTCTACGACGAGATCCCCGACGTGCTCGAGCGCCTGGGCCTGCCGTCCGTGCGGGGCGTCCTCATGGACCTCGGGGTGTCGTCGCTGCAGCTCGACGAGACGGAGCGCGGGTTCGCGTACGCGCACGACGCGCCGCTCGACATGCGCATGGACCCGACGCGCGGCGTCACGGCGGCGGACGTGCTCAACACCTACGACGAGCGTGCCCTCGCGCGGGTGCTGCACGTCTACGGCGAGGAGCGCTTCGCGGCCCGGATCGCGCGGGCCGTCGTGCGCCGCCGCGAGCAGGCCCCGCTGGCGCGGACCGCCGAGCTCGTCGACATCGTCCGCGCGAGCATCCCCGCGGCGACGCGCAAGACCGGCGGGCACCCCGCCAAGCGCACCTTCCAGGCGCTGCGGATCGAGGTGAACGGCGAGCTCGCCGCGCTCGAGCGTGCGCTGCCCGCCGCGATCGAGGCGCTCGCGGTCGGGGGACGCGTCGTGGTCGAGTCCTACCAGTCGCTCGAGGACCGCCTCGTCAAGCGCGCGCTCGCCGCGGGCGCGACGTCGAGCGCACCCCCCGACCTGCCCGTCGAGCCGGCGACGCACGCGCCGTACCTGCGCCTGCTGACCCGCGGCGCCGAGGAGGCCGACGCCGAGGAGCTGGCACGCAACCCGCGCGCCCAGTCCGTCCGGCTGCGGGCCGCCGAGCGCCTGCGCCCCACCCCCGATCACCTGCGTACCGCGAGGAGAACCGCATGAGCGCCCTGCCTGCCAGCGCCGCACGCACCGCGCGTGCGTACCCGCTGCCCGCCCGTCTGTCCGCCGCGCCGGCGCCCCGCCTGCGGGTCGTGCGCGCACCCGAGCAGGCACGCTCGCGGGTGCCGTTCGTCATCGCGTGCATGGCGGTCCTCGCGGGCGCGCTGCTCACCGCGCTGCTGCTCAACACGCAGATGGCGTCGCTCGCGTTCGAGCGGTACGAGCTGTCGAACGAGCTGAGCCGGCTCGACCAGGACCGCAAGGACCTCGTCGCCGCGCTCGACCAGCGCTCGTCGCCCGCGCGCCTCGCGGAGGCCGCGCGCGGCCTCGGCATGGTGGAGGCGAACGGCACCGGCTGGCTGCGGCTCGCGGACGGCAGCGTCCAGGGGACCCACGACACGAAGAACCGTGGCGAGGTCCGTGGTGGCGGCAAGAAGCCGTACAAGCAGAAGGG
>NZ_JBFTEP010000075.1:0-18843 GCF_047229365.1 Cellulomonas pasadenensis
CCGCCTGCTCGCGCGGGTGCGGCGCCGGCGGCTCATGCCGACCGTCGTGGTCCAGTCGGCGCAGCGGCTCGCGCACGCGCAGATCATCGCGCCGGCGCTCGACGGCCGGCTCGTCGAGCCGCCGCGGGCGCTCGTGCGGCTGCTGCGTCGGTTGCCGGTGCTGACCGCCGTGCCGGCCGCCGCCGTCGGCATCGGTCCCCGACCCGAGCGCGTGCCCGCGTGGGCGCGGCGGCGCTGAGCCGACCGGCGGCGGAGGGGCCCTGGATCTACCGGCGGCGAAGGGCCCACGAGCCGACCGACGGCGGTCGCGAGCCGTCCGACGGCGGTCGCGAGCCGTCCGAGAGCGCCGCGTGGCACCGCTCCCGCTGCTGAAACGGTTCGGCCCCTCCCGTCGGACCCGGTCCACCCCGCACGGTGGTGCGGACCCGCGGTGCTCCCGGCCCGGCGGCCGTCGACATCGTTGTCGCACCGCAGGCCCGGGCACCGACCCCTCAGCGGACAGGAGACCCCCGCATGCCCATCCGTGCGCGCGACCGGCTGCGCCGGCTCGCACTCGCCCTCCCCGTCGCCGTGCTGGCGGCGGGCCTCGGCGCCACGCTCGCTGCGACCCCCGCGGCGGCCCACGGCTCCGTCACCGACCCGCCCAGCCGCAACTACGGCTGCTGGGAGCGCTGGGGCGACGACCACCTCAACCCCGCCATGGCGCAGCAGGACCCCATGTGCTGGCAGGCGTTCCAGGCCAACCCCAACACCATGTGGAACTGGAACGGCCTCTTCCGTGAGGGCGTCGGCGGCCGGCACGAGCAGGTCATCCCGAACGGCCAGCTCTGCTCGGGCGGTCGGACGCAGAACGGCCTGTACGCCTCGCTCGACACGCCGGGCGCCTGGACCATGAAGAGCGTCCCCACGAGCTTCACGCTCACGCTGACGGACGGCGCCAAGCACGGTGCCGACTACATGCGGGTGTACGTCTCGAAGGCGGGCTTCGACCCGACCCGTGAGGCGCTCGGCTGGGACGACCTCGACCTGGTCAAGGAGACCGGCCGCTACGGCACCACCGGTCTGTACCAGACCGACGTGAGCCTCGCGGGCCGCTCGGGCCGCGCGGTCCTCTTCACGGTGTGGCAGGCCAGCCACCTCGACCAGCCGTACTACCTGTGCTCCGACATCAACATCGGCGGCACGGCGAACCCGAACCCCGACCCGAACCCGACGACGCCGGCCCCGAACCCGACGACGCCGGCTCCCAACCCCACGACCCCGGCGCCGAACCCGACGACCCCTGCGCCGAACCCCAACCCCACCACCCCGGCGCCGAACCCGACGGGCGCCTGCACGGCGACCGTCTCGGTGACGAACACCTGGGGCGGCGGCTACCAGGCCGACGTGCGGGTGACCGCCGGCACCGGCGGCGTCCGCGGCTGGAAGGTCACGGTCAACGGCGCGACCATCACGCAGGCGTGGAGCTCGACGGCCTCCGGCAACGTCCTGACGAACGCCGGCTGGAACGGCACGCTCGCGGCCAACGCCTCGACGACCGCCGGCTTCATCGGCTCGGGCTCGTCGTCCGGCCTGACGGCGACCTGCTCGGCGGCGTGACCCCCGGCCCCGGTCCGCGTCCTGGACCGGCGGCCTGACGGAACGGCCCCGTCGGCGGCACGAGCCGGCAGGGCCACGCACCACCCGGGGCCCGGGTGCAGCACCTCTCCGCTGCACCCGGGCCCCGGTGCGTCAGGCGGTGGGCTGCAGGAGGTCGAGCAGGACGTCCTTGCGGCCGCGCGCGAGGCGGTCGTAGGCGCCGCCGGCCGCGGTCCGGAGCACGAACGGCGCGCGAAGCAGGCGGTTGCGCGGGTACCGCGAGCGCGCCTGCTCGTGCCGCAGGTTGTCGACCGCGAGGTCGTACGCCCAGTCCTGCACGTGGGGCCGCAGGGCGTCGAGCCCGTCGACGAGCGCGGTGGCGCGCGCGAGGAGCCGCGCGTTGCGGTCCCCGCCGGGCTCGCGGAGCATCCGCAGCTTCTCCCCCGCGGAGCGGCGCCGGACGCCGCCCGAGACGTTCGTCGGGTGCGTGCGGTAGCGCAGGCCGGGACGCTCGTCGAGCGCGACGCCGCCGGTCGCGGCCGCGAGCAGCGCGTACCAGGCGTCGGTGCGGAACCCGTGCGGCACGGGCGGGGCCAGGTGGACGAGGTCGCGGCGCAGCGCCGCGGTCGCGCCGTGCGCGAGGAACCGCCGCACCAGCACCCGGAACGCCTCGCCCCTGCGGTACTGCGCGAGCTCCTCGGGCGTGACGCCCTCGGTGCGCAGCATGGACGTCGAGACGGTGGCGCCGTCCGGGTCGATGATCTCCGCCTCGCAGTGCACCAGCAGCAGCTCGGGCCGCGCGGCGAACATCTCGACGGCGTGCGCGAACCGCGTGGGCAGGCACACGTCGTCGTGGTCGCACACCACCACGACGTCGCCCGTGCAGGCGGCGTAGGTGCGCGCCATGTTGGCGTCGAGGGGCGTCGGCTCGGACGGCAGGATCGTCCACTCGACCGGGAGGCCCTCGGCGCGCGTGCGCTCCACGAAGGACCGGACGAGCTGCTGCGACCCGTCCGTCGAGCCCGCGTCGGCGACGACGACCTGGTCGGGCAGGCGGGTCTGGGTGAGGATCGACTCGAGCTGGTCGCCGAGGTAGCGCGCGGCGTTGGTCGAGGTCACGGCAGCCGAGACCGTGAGCGTGTGCGGTGCGGGCATGCCGACGTCCTCCCCCGGGTCGCACGGTCGCCGGCGGTGTCACGGCACCCGGCGGCGCGGTCACGGTATCGGACGAATCGGCACGAACGGGGCGTTCCCGCGGGTGAACCGGCGCGCGCCCGGGCGCGGACCGTGGGAACGGCACGTCCGCGGATCGGGTTGACTACGTCCGTGACGACGAGCAGCACCCGACTCCCCCGCGTCCGCGCCTCCGAGCTGGTCGGCCGCGGCTGGCTGAACACCGGCGGCCAGGACGTGACGCTGGCCGACCTGCGCGGCAAGGTCGTCGTCCTCGACTTCTGGACGTTCTGCTGCATCAACTGCCTGCACGTCCTCGACGAGCTGCGCGAGCTCGAGGAGCGGCACCGCGACGTCCTCGTCATCATCGGCGTGCACTCGCCGAAGTTCGTGCACGAGGCGGACCCGGTCGCGATCGCCGCGGCCGTCGAGCGGTACGAGGTGCACCACCCGGTGCTCGACGACCCCGAGCTCGTGACGTGGCAGGCGTACACCGCGCGGGCGTGGCCGACGCTCGTCGTGGTCGACCCCGAGGGGTACGTCGTCGCGCAGATGGCCGGCGAGGGGCACGCGCACGCCGTCGAGGCGCTGGTCGACGAGCTCGTCGCCGAGCACGAGGCCAAGGGCACGCTGCACCGCGGCTCCGGCCCGTACGTGCCGCCGCAGCCGCAGCCCTCCACGCTCCGGTTCCCCGCCAAGGCCGTCGAGCTGCCGGGCGGCACCCTGCTCGTGGCGGACGCCGGGCACCACGCGCTCACCGAGCTCGCCGCGGACGGCGAGACGTTCGTGCGGCGCATCGGGTCGGGTGAGCGCGGGCTCGTCGACGGCGGCCCCGACGAGGCGCGGTTCAGCGAGCCGAACGGGCTGTGCCTCGTCCCGGACGAGCTGCGCGAGCGGCTCGGGTACGACGTGCTCGTCGCGGACACCGTCAACCACGCGCTGCGCGGGGTGCGGCTGGCGGACGGGCACGTGACGACCGTCGCGGGCACCGGTGAGCAGTACATGGTGAGCGCGGTGGACAACGCCCGTCCCCTCACCGAGGGCGACCCGACGCCGGTGGAGAACGGCGTCGGCGACCAGTGGTCGCCCCGGCAGATCAAGCTGTCCTCGCCGTGGGACGTCGCGTGGTCGGAGCGGATGGCCGCGTTCGTCGTCGCGATGGCCGGGAACCACACGCTCTGGGCGTTCGACGACGAGCAGGCGTCGCTGCGCTACCTGGCGGGGACGATGAACGAGGGCCTCGTCGACGGCGCCCCCGCGGACTCGTGGTTCGCCCAGCCCTCCGGCCTCTCCGTCGCGGCCGACGGCCGCATCTGGCTGGCCGACGCCGAGACGTCCGCGCTGCGGTGGGTCGACCCGGCCGACGCCTCCGTCACGACGGTCGCCGGCACCGGCCTCTTCGACTTCGGCCACCGCGACGGCGCCGCCGACCAGGCGCTCTTCCAGCACCCGCTCGGCGTCGCGGCGCTGCCCGACGGCTCCGTGCTGGTCGCCGACACCTACAACGGGGCGCTGCGCCGCTGGACCCCCGGCACGGACGGCGGCCCCGGCGAGGTCACCACGCTCGCGACCGACCTCGCCGAGCCGAGCGGCCTCGTGCTGCCGTCCGGCGACGCCGACCACGTGCTCGTCGTCGAGTCGGCCGCGCACCGGCTCACGCGCGTGCCGCTGCCCGCCGACGCCGTCGGCACGCACGTCGACGGCGGCGCGCACCGCACGCAGCGGCCCGTCACCGAGATCGCCGGCGGCGAGGTGGCCCTCGAGGTCGTGTTCACGCCCGCGCCCGGGCAGAAGCTCGACCTGCGCTGGGGCCCGTCGACGTCGCTGCGCGTGTCGTCCACGCCGCCCGGCCTGCTGCTCGACGGCGCCGGCGACGACGTCGAGCTGACGCGCACGCTGCGCCTCGACCCGGCCGTCGGCGAGGGCGTCCTGCACGTCACCGCGCGCGCGGCGAGCTGCGACGACGACCCGGCGGTCGAGCACCCGGCGTGCCACCTCGCCGCACAGGACTGGGGCGTGCCGGTGCGCGTCGTCGACGGCGCGCCCGCCGTGCTCACGCTGCCGCTGCTGGGCTGAGGCGCCCGCCCTGCCCGCCGGATCGCGCCGCCCGTCGCCGCCTCGCGCCGGATCGCGCCGGATTGCGCCGGGTGACGGCCGCCGAGACGCAGGGCTCCCCGGACCGATCCGGTCCCGACGACGACGGAGATCCCTCATGCGCCGTGTCCTCGCCGCAGCCGCGGCCGCCCTGCTCGCGGCGGGCGCCGCCCTCGCCACCGCCGCGCCGGCTGCCGCCGCACCGACGCTCGACCTGGTCGTGCAGAAGGGCGGCGTGTGGAAGGGCTACGCCTCGGTCAACGGGTCCACCGGCCGGCTGTGCGTGCGCGCCTACCACGCGACGCCGCAGGCGGTCGCCGTCGCGAACGTCTGGTACGAGGGCCAGCTCCTCGGCCGCGTGAGCGACCGGGGCGGCGACTCCGAGCCCACGTGCGGGTACACGCGCGTCGACCCGGGCTACTGGGCCGGTCTCGAGCTCCTGTTCCACCCCGAGACCGGGAGCACCCTGCGCGCGTACGACAACTTCCACTTCCCCTACTGACGGACGGGGTCGCCCGGTCGCCGCGCACGGCGGTGACCGGTCGACGCCGCCCGGGGGACCGCACGGCGGCCACAGCCCGCGGCGTCAGTGCGTCGCGTCGCCGACCGCGATGGCGAGGAGCACCGACAGCGCCGTGCGCACCTGCGGGCCCGTCGACGCGGCGCTCGAGGCGGCGATCTCGACGACCCACTCGCCGCGCTCCACCGTGAGCGACGTCGTGTCGCCCGCGTCGGCGGGGCTGCCGCCGCGCGCGATCGTCGCCGGGGTCCCGTCGCCCGTGCGCCGCAGCACCGCCCACTCGTCGCCGCCGAGCGTCTCGGTGACCGCCCCCGCGAACGCGAGCAGGCGCGGCACGACACCCGGCTGCGCGGCGCCGATCGCGACCGCGCCGGTCGCGACGAGCTTCTCGACGGCCACCGTGGGGTCGGCCACCGCGGGGAGCGTCCGCGCGCGGGCGCGCTGACGGCGGCGCTTCGCCTGGTACTGCGCCTGGTCGGCGCGCCGGAACAGGTGCCGCGCCCCGACCGCGCCCATGACGGACGTCGACGCGACGCCGTACGAGATCGCGGCGCCGTGCGGCAGCGGGAACTTCGCGACGGTCGACGCCATCGTCTCGGTGACGACCGAGCGCGGCTGCCCGACCGTCACGAGGCAGAACTCGTCGCCACCGATCCGCGCGGCGGTGGTGCCCGGCAGCGCGTCCGACGCGCGGCGCAGCACGTCCGCGACGGCGCGCAGCAGGTCGTCGCCGGCGTCGTGCCCGAGCTCGTCGTTGACGCGCTTGAGCCCGTCCACGTCGCACATGACGATGCAGGTCTCCCGCCCGGACGCGAGCGCGGCGTCGGCGGCCTGGTCGGCCACGCGCCGGTTCGCGAGCCCCGTCAGCGGGTCGTCGGCGATCATGTGCCGCACCTGCTGCTCGAGGTCGACACGCGCGATCGCGCCGGCCGCGAGCGCCGCGAGCACCTCGGCCGTCGCGACGTCGTCGACGTCGAACCGGGGCGCCTCCACCGGGCGCACCACGGTGACCTGGCCCCAGACCGAGTCGTTGACGACGATCGGCGAGCTCAGGGCCGACCCCGCGCCGAGCTCGCGCAACGCCTCGACCTCGACCCGGTCGCCCGCCGACTCGTCGCCCGGCAGGACGGACCGGCCCCGCTCGTCGAAGGCGTGCGCGACCCAGCTGGCGCGGTCCCGGATCAGCCCGCGCAGCGCCGGGCGCTCGTCGGCGCGGTAGGTCGTCGCCAGGAGCGCGAGCGACCGTGCGTCGTCGGTGGGCGGCTCGAGGCGCAGCACGCGGCAGGTGTCCTGCGAGATCCGGCACAGCGCGGCCGTGTCGGCGGCCAGCACGTCGAGGGCCGTCTGCGCCGCCGCCTCGAGCACGCCGTCGACGTCGCGGCACGCGTCGAACCGGTGCGCGGCGACGGCGAGACCGCGCACGCCACCGAGGTCCGCAGCCGAGAGCCCGCCCCGGTGCGCACCCTTGGCAGCCGTGCCCCGACGCGTCACCGGGACATCATCGACCCTCGGTGGTCCCGGTGCCGAGACCGACCCGTGAGAGGTCGGTGAGATCACCCACGTGCGCACCCGTCCGGACGCCGGTGCAGCGGGAAACGTTTCGGGGCCTTGTCCGGGGCCCGTGCGCTCACCAGCCTGTCGGCACACCGTCTCCCCCGTCCGGAGCCGCGCACCCACCCGACGAACCCCCACCGCGGCGACGCCGCCGCCCGTGCGAGAGGGACCCCCCGCATGACCCGACACCGCCTCGTCCGACGAGCCCTCGCCGGCCTCGCCGCCACGACCCTCCTGGCGGGGGCGCTCGTCGCCCTGCCCACCGCCGCGCAGGCCCACGGCGGGCTCACGTACCCCGCCACCCGCACGTACCAGTGCTACGTCGACGGCCTCGCCGGCGGTCAGGCCGCCGGCCAGGCGGGCAACATGCTGCCCACCAACCCGGCGTGCAAGGACGCCATCGCGTCGAACACCTACGGGTTCTACAACTGGTTCGGCAACCTGCTCGGCACGATCGACGGCCGCCACGAGACCATCGCCGACGGCAAGCTGTGCGGCCCGGACGCCCGCTTCGACGCGTTCAACCGGCCCAGCGCGTCGTGGCCGACGACCCGCGTGCAGGCCGGTCAGCGCATCACCTTCCAGTACGCGGCGACGGTGCCGCACCCCGGCTGGTGGACGCAGTACATCACCAAGGACGGCTGGAACCAGGGCGAGCCGATCGGCTGGGACGACCTCGAGCCCGTCCCGTTCGACCGTGTGCTGAACCCGCCGCTGCGCAACGGCGGCCCGCAGGGCCCGGAGTACGCGTGGGACGCGACGCTGCCGAACAAGTCCGGCAAGCACGTGATCTTCTCGATCTGGGAGCGCACCGACAGCCCCGAGTCCTTCTACAACTGCTCGGACGTCGACTTCGGCGGGGGCGGCTCCACGCCGGTGCCCACGCCGACGCCCACCCCCACGCGCACGCCGACGCCGACCCCCACGCCGACCGTGACGCCCACGCCGACGGTCACGCCGACCCCGACCGCGACCCCGACGCCCACGCCGACCCCGTCCGTGCCCGCCGACGCGGTGTGCGAGGTCGAGATCGACACGACGAGCGCCTGGAACGGCGGCTTCCAGGGCAACGTCACCGTCTTCAACGCGACCATGCAGCCGGTCGACGGGTGGGAGCTGCGGTGGCGCTTCACCAACGGCGAGAAGGTGACGCAGGCGTGGAGCTCGTCGACCACGCAGTCCGGTGACACGGTGACGGCGAGGAACGTCGCGTGGAACGGCACCATCGCGCACCACAACGCCGTGTCGTTCGGCTTCATCGGGTCGGGCACGCCGAAGGACGCGACGGACGTGACGCTCAACGGCTCGCCCTGCATCGTGCGCTGACCCGCGGGACGGCTCACCGACGCCCGGTGCCCCTCCGGGGGCGCCGGGCGTCGTCGCGTCCGGCGGCCGGGTGCGAGAACCGGGTCAGGTGCTCACTGGGCGTGGATCGGGCCGCCCGGGCTGACGCGCACGTGGACGCCGTGCACGACGCGCGGGACGTCGGCCGCGCGGGCCGTCACCTCGTCGCCGCGGACCCGCACGAGCAGGCCGTAGCCGTCGGCCTCGGGCGCGATGCCCACCGCCGTGACGTCCTGCCGGCCCGCCAGCGTCGCCTTGAGCTCCGCCTTCGCGCGGCGTGCCTCACCGAGATCGGCCACGTCTCCACCTCCCGGTCCCCGGCGGTGGCCCGCGGCGCCCGCGTCAGGCGAGCAGCGTCGCGTCCAGCGCACCGAGGACGGCGTCGATCGGGTTGACGTACGTCAGCCCGCGACCATTGTCACCCCCGGTCTCCGACCCGGCAAAGAGCAGACCGAGCGCGACCCCGTCCTCGCGGTACACGAGCGACCCGGAGTCGCCCCCGCGCGAGAACGGGCCGGACCCGGTGCTCTCCACCTCGATCTGGTCGTCGAACGCGAGGTCCCCCAGCTCGTCGCCGTATCCCACCACGACGTCGTCGAGCTCGATCGCGGTCACGCGGCCGGTCGTGACGGCGGTGGTCCGCCCGCTCTTGCCGACGCGCTCGCCGCCCAGCGCGCGCGCCGTCGTCGTCACCCGGCCGACCGGGTACGTCGGGTCGACGTCGGGCTCGTCGAGCAGCGCGACGGCGGCGTCGACGTACGCCGTCCGTCCCGGCGCGAGCGGCACCGTCGCGGCCAGCGTGCCGACGCGGTCGCGCGCCGTGCCGCCGTCCGCCGGGCCGGGCTGGACGACCACGTCGCCCTCCCGCGCGGCGGGCGAGCCGGCCAGCACGTGGTAGTTCGACAGCGCGTGCACGCGCCCGCCGACCAGCACGAACGCGCCGAGCGTGCCGGCGGTGACGTCGACGTGCGCGATCGAGACGCCGGGGCGCAGCGGCCGCACGCGGCCCGTCTCGCCCATCGCCTGCGCGGTGATGACGGGCGGGCGCGGACGCACCGGCCGGTCCTCGGCGACGAGGGGCCGGATCCGGCCCGTCCGCCGCACGTCGACGGCCGGGCCGACCTCGTCCGCGACGCGACGCGCCAGCGAGCGCACGCCCGGCAGCCCGAGGCGGTACCGCACGGCGACGCCGTACCCGCCGTCCGCCCCCACGGCCACGCCGATCGCCAGCGGCGCCCGCACCGCCCCGCTCGTCGACGCGCGCACCGTCCGCTCCGCGAGCTCGCGGGCGTACGTGGTCGCGTGCTCCTTGGCCTTGCGCGCGTCGTCGTGGTCCAGCTGCATGCGTGCCCCCTGCGTCGTGCCCGTCGTCGCCACCCCTGCGGGTGCCGCACCGACCGTGCGTGTCGTCCCGTCCGGTCCGTCCCGTCCGTCCGGTGGTCAGTGTGGCCGCGACCACCGACAGCCGCCCGCCGGGGGCCGCGGCGTCCCGGCAGCCGGACGTCGGCCCCGCGCGGGCCGCACGACGGCCCGACGACGCGCCCGCGCACGACGGCGCCGGCCGGGGGCCGGTCGTCGCAGGACGACCTCGGTCCCCGGCCGGCGCCGGGTGGTGCGGTGGTGCGGGTGGTGCGGGGCGGCGTCCGTCGCGGGACGCCGACGGGTCGTCAGGCGCGCGGCGCCGGCGGGTTGTCGTGCCGCTCGATGACCTCACGGTGGGAGGTGTTGCTGCGCTGCGCGTTGGTCGCGATCGCGGCGATCAGCCAGATCAGGCCACCGCCCATGAGGATGTACCCGATCACCGTGAGGTTGACGCCCTCGATCCGGTCGGCGACGCCGAACGAGAGGATCGCCCCGATGACCAGGAGTGTGATGCCTCCTCCGATGCCCATGTCCGCTCCTTCAGCCGGGACCGGGGCGGCGCCCCGGTCGTGGTGCGGGAAGTCTGTCGGTGACCGGACCGGCCCGCACGTCGAGCGGTCGGCGGACGGGTGGCGCCACCCCGAGGGAGGACGTCGCGGCGTCGTGCGGCCGGCGCCGGCGGGACGGGTGCCCGGGGCCCGTGTCGGGGGGACCGGGCACCATGGCCCCATGACGACGACGGAGTCCCTGCACCTCAGCGTCCGCGTCGGCCGGTCGGCGGCCGACGTCTACGCGTTCGCGTCCGACCCGCGGAACCTGCCCCGGTGGGCACACGGCCTCGGCAGCGACGTCGTCGAGCGCGACGGCGGCTGGTGGGTCGAGACGCCCGGCGGGCCCGCGCGCGTACGGTTCGCGCCGCCGAACAAGTTCGGCGTGCTCGACCACGACGTCCTGACGCCGACCGGCGAGACCGTGCACGTGCCGCTGCGCGTGCTCGCCGACGGCGACGGCAGCGAGGTCGTCATCACGCTCCGGCGGCTGCCCGGCACGACGGACGACGAGCTCGCCCGCGACGCGGACCTCATGCGCGGCGACCTCGCGCGGCTCCGCGACGTGGTCGAGGCGGAGGGCTGACGCGGGACGTCGGGCGACCGCGAGACCCCAGGGTGGTCAGCCGGTGGGAGCGACGACGGCGGCGACGGTCGGTGTGGCGCGCGGCAGCGGCGGTCGAGGCCGCGTTCCCGGCCGCGCCGGACGTCCCCGCGGACGCCCCCGAGGACGAGTTCGACGTGGTGGTCGACGTCGACGACCTCCTCGCCGTGGTCGCCGGCGGCCTGACGCCGTCCGGGATCGGCACCGGCGCCTACGACGACGTGCTCGCGATGGTGGACTCGCTGCTCGCGCGCCGGGGCCCGTACGTCGACGCCGAGCAGGCCGGTGCGCTGGCCGCGCTCCGCGACGCCGTCGTCGCGCTGGACGGCTGACCCACGCACCCGGCACGCACGACGCCCCGCCGTCCGCGGGTGCGGGCGCCGGGGCGTCGTGGCGGGCGGGAGGCGTCAGCCGAGGATCTCCGGGTACGCGACCACGTCGTCGCCCGTGCGGTCCAGCACGTGCGTCGCGAGGAACGCCTCGACGGCCTGGTACCAGACCTTGGCGTGCTGCGGCGTGAGCACCCAGTGGTTCTCGTCGGGGAAGTAGAGGAACCGGTGCGGGCTGCGGCCCTCGTCGTCGGCGGGCAGGCCGGACGCGGACAGCAGCTCGTACCAGAGGCGCAGGCCCTCACCGATCGGCACGCGGTAGTCCTTGTCGCCGTGGATGACGAGCATCGGCGTGACGATGTCGCCCACGAACCGGTGCGGCGAGTTCTCGAGCGCCATCTCGGGCGTCATCTCGCGCTGCCAGTAGTACGAGGCGTCCGTGGTCGGGCCGAACTGGTCGAGGGCCCACAGGCTCGCGTGCGTGACGATCGCGCGGAACCGGTCGGTGTGCCCGGCGACCCAGTTGGCCATGTAGCCGCCGAACGAGCCGCCCATCGCAGCCGTGCGGGTGGCGTCGAGCTCGGGCCGCTGCAGCGCCGCGTCCGTCACCGCCATCAGGTCGGTGTACGGCGCGGCACCCCACGCGCCCCAGCCGCGCTGGACGAACTCCTGCCCGTACCCGGTCGACAGCGCCGGGTCCGGCAGCAGCACCGCGTAGCCCTGCGCGACCAGCAGCCACGGGTTCCAGCGCCACGACCACGCGTTCCAGGAACCGAGCGGGCCGCCGTGGATCCACAGCAGGAACGGCGCGGGGTCGTCGGCGGAGGCGCCGTCGGGGACCGCGAGCCACGCGCGCACGCGCGAGCCGTCCTCCGCGGTCGTCTCGACCTCCTCGAGCCGGCCGGGCAGCACGGGCAGGGCGGCCGGCGCCGGCAGCGGGGTCGCCTCGACCGGGGCGCCGCCCTCCAGCGCGGCCGCCAGGTCGATCCGCACGGGGTGCGCCGGGGCCTCGTACGACGTACGCAGCGCGTAGGCCGTACGCCCGTCGGGAGCCACCTGCACGTCGGAGAACGCGGCGTCGTCGCTGGTGAGGCGCGTCACAGCGCCCGAGCTCAGTTCCACGTGGAACATCGGCGCGCGGCCGTCGTCGTCGGCCACCACGAGCAGGCCGTCGGACGTCGGCAGCCACACGACGGCGCCGGGCCAGCGGTCCCAGTCGGCACCGAGCCGGCGCGGTTCGCCGCCGGTGAGCGCGACCACCCACAGCTCGATGCGCGGCGCCTCGTGCGGCGTCGAGAGCGTCTCGCGCTCGTAGGCGACCCACCGGCCGTCGGGCGAGACGACCGGGCTGCCGAGGTCGGCGTGCGGGTCGGAGAGCAGCACGGACCGCTCCCCCGTCGCGACGTCGATCGTCACCAGGTCGGTGCGCACGTTGCCGCGCGCGACGTTGCGGCCCCACGAGGTGACGACCGTGCGGCCGTCGGGGGTGAGGACCGGGTGCTGCTCGCGCAGGCCGGGGCCCGCGTCCGGGGTGACGTCGCGCAGCGCCAGGCGCGGGTCGCGCTCACCGGCGACGGGCGTCGCGACCTCGTCGGACACCGACGCGACGAACGCGTGCGGCGTCGCCGGGCCCAGGTCGTGGTCCCAGTACCGGATCGGGTAGGAGTCGTGCAGGATCGCCGCGACCTTCTTGTCCTTGCGCTCCTTGGCGATGCGCGCGTCGGCCTCGTCGTCGGCCGCGGACGGCAGCACGTCGGAGACGACGAGGACGGTCGGCGCGTCCGTCGCCACCTGCACGCCGCCGACGCCGGACGCGCGGTGCGCCACGACGCGGGCCTCCGCACCGTCCGCCGGCAGCAGCCACAGCGCGGGCGTCGGGTCGCCGTCGGGGTCCTCGGCGTCGGGGTCGGGGCGCGCGCTCGTGAAGAGGAGGTCGCCCGACGGCGTGAACGCCGCGGACGACTCGCTCTTCGTGCTGCGCGTCAGGCGGCGCGCGGGCTTCTGGCCGGCCGGGTCGACCTCCCACAGCGCGGTCACCCACGCGGTGCGCTTGCGGTCGAGGGTCTGCACGGCCGTGACGAGGCGCGTGCCGTCGGGCGAGAGCCTCAGGCCGCCGAGGCGCGGCAGCGCGATGTACGCGTCCAGGTCGTGGAAGGGCGTCGCGGGTGCGTCAGGGGTGGTGGCATCGGTCACCGGACCGGTCTATCACGACCGGCGGGGACCGGACGGAGCGCTTTCCGGCGCGGGGCGCATCGAGTCGTCCGCGCGCAGACGCCGACCGGCCCGTCGCACGCACCGTGCGGCGGGCCGGTCGGGGCCACGCGACGTCAGTCGCGCCAGACCTGCACGACGCTCGGCCGGGGGCCGCCCCAGCGGCCGCCCTCGAGCGTGCCCTCGGCGACGTAGTCCGGGAAGAACGACTGCTGCGCGCCCCAGGCGCCGTCCTCACCCGGGTGCTGCACGGCGACGTAGACCATGGAGTCGCGGTCGCGGATGACGGGGCCGCACGTCTCGGCGCCGGCAGGCACCGAGAGGAACTGCTGCACGCGGCCGCGCTCGCGGCCGGTGAGGGGCATCTTGAACAGCCCGTCGCCGTAGCCGATGGTGCCCGGCTGGCCGTCCGTCGAGATCCACAGCGTGCCCTCAGAGTCGAACGCGACGTTGTCGGGGCACGAGATGGGCGAGACCTTCTCCGGCGGGAAGCCGGCGAAGTAGGTGCCGGACGTGGTCGCCGGGTCGCCCGCGAGCAGGACGATGCTCCAGCCGAAGGTCGTCGCCCGCGCGTCGCCGTACGCCTCGGTGATCTCGACGACGTGACCGTGGCGGTTCTCGACGCGCGGGTTCGGCTCCGTGGCGCCCTCCTTGCCGGCCTTGCCGCGGTCGGTGTTGTTGGTGCACGCGACGTAGATGCGGCCGGTCAGCGGGTTCGGCTCGACGTCCTCGGGACGGTCCATCTTCGTCGCACCGACCGCGTCGGCCGCGAGGCGCGTGTGCACCAGCACCTGGTCCGTCGTGAAGCCCGGCACCTGGCTGACGCCGTCGACGACCAGCGGCACCCACTCCCCCGTGCCGTCGAAGGCGCCGTCGGAGGGCAGCGCGCCCGTGCCGGTGATCTGCTCGACCGGCGAGTCGCCGTGGAACCGCGCGACGTACAGGTTGCCCGCCGAGAGCAGCTGCTTGTTGCGGGCGCGGTGGCGCGCGCCCGGCTTGTAGCGCTCCTTCGAGACGAACTTGTACACGTAGTCGAAGCGCTCGTCGTCGCCCATGTACGCCGCCACGTGGCCGGAGCGGCCGATGATGACGTTCGCGCCCTCGTGCTTGAAGCGGCCGAGGGCCGTGTGCTTGACCGGCGGCGCCGTCGGGTCCTCCGGGTCGATCTCGACGACCCAGCCGAACCGGTTGACCTCGTTCTCGTACCCCGGCGTGCGCGCGTCGAAGCGGGGGTCGACGTGCTCCCAGCCGCGGGTCGTCTCCTTGTCGCCGAAGCCGTAGCGCTTCTCCTCGGCGGTGCCGCGCGCGCGGAAGTACTGGTTGACGTTCTCCTCGCCGGAGAGCACGGTGCCCCACGGCGTCGTGCCGCCGGCGCAGTTGTTGAGCGTGCCGAGCACCGTGGTCCCCGTCGGGTCGGCGACGGTCTTCAGGAGGTCGGACCCGGCCGCCGGGCCGTCGACCACGAACGGCGTCGACGCGGTGATGCGCCGGTTGACGCGCGCGCCCACCTGGTACTCCCACGGTCCGCCCGTGCGGCGGCGGTGCAGCGCCACGACCGACATGCCGTGCGCGGCCATGGCGACCCGGCGCTGGCGGTCGAGCTCCTGCGGCGTCGTGGCCGGCGGGAACATGATGTTCTCGTTCGTGTACTCGTGGTTGGCCACGAGCACCGCCGTGCGGCCGCCCGGCTGCTCGAGGATGTCGAGGTAGTCGCAGTTGTAGCCGAACAGGCGCTCTGCCGTCTCCGGCGTGATCGTCGCCGGGTCGAAGACGTCGTGCGGGGACATCAGCCGTCGCCCCAGCGCACGAGCGGCGCCCAGCGGTAGCCCTCGGGCACCGTGAGGGCGTCCGTGGCGGCGGGCACGGGCGCGATCGGGGCGAACGGCAGGCGGCCGCGGCCCCAGCCGTGGCCGAGGTCGTGCGCGGCCGCGGCCGGCGCGTCGGCGACGACCGACCCGACGACGACGGCGGCGCCCGCGACGAGGCCACCGGCGAGCACGGCGCGGCGCGACAGCGCCGCCGACGCGACGTCGCGGAAGTACGCGTTGCCGCTGGTGTTCGGCACGGGCTGCGCGCACGCGTCGCCGCAGCGCAGGTGGCACGTGACGGCCGAGCGCCGGCCGGTCGTGCGGCCCGCCATGGGAAGCAGGGGCAGGAGGGTGCGGCGGGGGACGCCGGCCGCGACGTCGCGGTCGTCGGTCGTGGTCATGGGTGTCTCCGTGCGTGCGGGGGCTGGGCGGCCACAGCCTGGCAACCGGACGAACCGGTCACCGGCACGCGCGGTGAGCACCGGGTGAAGGACGGGCGAACACTCGTCGGCCCCCGCCACGTCCGCCGGGGGCGAGCGGGTCAGCGCCGGCCGGGCTCCCGGTCGGCCAGGCCTGCGAGCATCGCGTTGTACTCACCGAGCTCGGCGTCGCCGTCCCGGTCCGCGCGGCGGTCGTTGCGGCGCGCCGTCCGCTCGTCGTCGCGCGTCCACTGCACCGCCACGACGATCGCCAGCACGACCGTCGGGATCTCGCCGATCCCCCACGCGACCGACCCGCCGAGCTGCTGGTCACGGATCGCCGACGGCCCCCACGGGCGGCCCATGAGGCCGAACCAGTCGGCCGCGAGCAGCGACTGCCCGCCCACCAGCGCGACGCCGAAGAACGCGTGGAACGCCATCGTCGCGAACAGCAGCAGCAGGCGCATCGGGTACGGCGGGCGCGTCGGACCCGGGTCGACGCCCACGAGCGCGTTGACGAACAGGTACCCCGCGACGGAGAAGTGCACGACCATGACCAGGTGCCCGACCGGGCTGCGCATCGACCACTCGAACACCGGCGAGTAGTAGAAGACGACCATCGAGCCGGCGAAGTTCACCGCCGCGACCAGCGGGTGCGCGAGGAACGTGCCGACGCGGCTGTGCACGAGCGTCAGCACCCACTCGCGCGGGCCCCGCGACGCGTCGTCGCGCAGCTGCGTCGACCGTCCCGGCAGCGCCCGCAGCGCGAGCGTCACGGGCGCCGAGAGCGCGACGAGGATCGGCACGACCATCGCGAGCACCATGTGCTGGACCATGTGCGCGCTGAACAGCACGTGCCCGTACATCGCCGGCCCGCCCGACGTCGTCCACAGGAACGTCGCCATGCCGACCAGCCACGACGCGGTGCGCAGCCACGGCCACGCGTCGCCGCGGCGCCGCAGCCGCGCCACCCACCGCAGGTACACGACGACGCCCGCCACGGCGGCGGCCGCCATCAGCAGGTCCCACCGCCACTGCGCGACCCACTGCAGGCCCGTCGGCTCGGGCGGCAGCGGGTGGCCCGTCAGCAGGTACGCCGGGGACGTGTCCGCGGACGGCTCGTCCGGCACGGGCGGCGGCGACGCCCCCAGCGCGACGGCCACCCCGGACACCGCGCCCATGACGGCGAGCTCCACGAGCACGAGCCGCCAGAACGCCCGGCCGGCGCGGTCGCCCGCGAGCGCCGGGATGGTCCGCCGGCGGTGCAGCAGCCCCAGCAGGCCGAGGACGCCGAACAGCACGACCTTGACGACCAGCAGCGCGCCGTACCGGCTGGCGAACCCGTCCCAGCCGCCGAGCCGGACGACGCCGTTGACGGCGCCCGACACCGCGACCGCGACGAAGCACCACGCCGCGATCGTCGAGTAGCGCGCGACGGCGGGGACGACGTCCGGGCCGAGCCGGCGCACGAGCAGCGCCAGCGCCGCCAGCGCCCCGATCCACACGGCCGCGCCGACCAGGTGCAGGAACAACGACGACGTCGCGAGCTCGTGGCTCGCGGCACCGGCGGCGTGCCCCGTCTGCCCGAGCTGCCACAGCGCCACGACGACGAGCGCGGCGGCCCACGCCGCACCGGTCGGGGTCGCGACGACCAGCGACAGGACCGTCGCGACCGCCGCGAGCGTCGTCAGGGTGAGCAGCGCGCGACCCAGGTCGATCTGCGTGACGAACAGCGCCAGCTCGTCGCCGAAGCCCGGCGACGTCGGCGACGACCCGGCGACCGACGCGTACGCGAGCACGAGGTGCACGACCGACAGGAGCGTCCACGTGCCCGCGGCGAGGCCCGCGAGCACCAGGCTGCGCGGGTAGGCACCGCCGTCGGCGACGGGCAGCCGGGCGGGACGACCGGTCGCGGCGGGGGCGTCGGTGGCCGGGGCGCCGGCCGTCGGGCGGGCCGCCGTCGTGGCCGCCGCGCGCCGCGGGAGCACGCACACCGCGAGCAGCAGCGCCCCGAGCGTCAGCGCGCCGGCGAGCTCGGTGAGGGTCTCGACGACCGGCAGGCCCCACCGCACGACGGCGCCCGGGTCGCCGAGCGCGACCGCCGCGGCCGTGCCGCTGAACGCGACGCCGGCCAGGGCCGCCAGCGTCCCGGTGACCGCGAGGACCGCGGGCGCACCGGCGCGGCGCACCGCGACGACCGACGACTGCTCCACCGGATCAGCGTAGGCGCCGCCGCCGGGTCATCCGGCCCGGGGACCGCCGTCCTGCGGCGTGCCGTCCGCCACGCCGCCGCGGTCGGGGGCGTCGCCGCCGCGCTGCTTGCGGGCGACGACCGTGAAGACGGCGCCGATGACGACGACGATCATCAGCACCCACGCCCACCACGGCAGCGTGCCCGGGTAGTTGTCGCGCGCGGCCTCGCCGGACCCGCCCATGTCCGGGGTCAGGTCGACGGACTCGCTCGGCGACGGGGTGGGGTCCTCCTCCGCCGTCGTCGCCTCCGCGGTCGGCGTCGCCATGGTCGTCATCGTGCCCTCGGCGGGCGCGGCGGTGCTGCCGGCGGCGGCCGCACCGACCGGCTCGCTCGCCGTGAAGCCGAACGTGCCGCTGATCGGGTGCCCGTCGGCGCTGGTGACACGCCAGTCGACGCGGTACGCGCCCGCCGGGCGGTCCTCCGCCAGCGGCTGCACGACCGACACGTCGGCGAGCTGCACGGGCCCCGTGCTGACGACCGTGCCGTCCTCTGCGGTGACGACGACCTCGGACCCGAGCTCGAGCGCGGCCTGGTCGAACGTCAGCGTGATCTGCGCCGGCGCGCCCGCGACCGCCGCACCGTCGGCCGGGTCGCTCGAGCGGAGGCTGTTGTGCGCGGCGGCGGGCACGGCCGCGAGCACGAGCGTCACGACGGCGGTCGCGAGCGCCGCGAGCAGCGCGACGACGGGTGCGAGGGGTGTCCGCGACGACGCGGGACGGGACGACGTGGGCATGGCGGGATCTCCGGTGTCGTGGTGCGGGCGCGGTGCTGCTCCGATCCCATCACGGCGCCGCCACCACCGCCGGACGGACGCCGCCCTCCCCCACCCGCCGAACCGGCCGTTCCGCAGCACCACGACACCGAGACGCTGCTCCAGGGCCGGTTCACCTCCGGGGACGACGACCGCCCCCTCGCCCACCTGCCGAACCGGCCGTTCCGCAGCACCACCACACCGGAACGCTGCACGAGGGCCGGGTCAGCGCGGTCGTGCGCCGGTGCGCGGGCGGCGTGCGGCGCCCGCGGCGAGGACGACGGCGCCGGCGGC
>NZ_JBFTEP010000076.1:0-18810 GCF_047229365.1 Cellulomonas pasadenensis
GCCCAGGACTCCGCGAGCGCGCGGGCGGCCGCGTCCGGCCGGGCCGCGGTGCCGGCGTCGCGGTCCTCGGTGAGCCCGTGCGCGAACGGCGCCGCCACCATCGCGGTCACGGAGTCGAGGAAGTGCCCGAGCGGGCCGCCGGACTCCACCGAGCCGTCGCGCGTGACGAACGCGTACACGTGCGGCGACGACTCGATCATCTCGAGGTACACCGCGACCATCGCGCGCAGCCCGTCGCGGGGCGTCGGCGCGATGCGCAGCACGCCCTCGAGCGCGCCCTGGATCTGCAGCACGACGGCCTCGGCGACCGCGATCTGCAGGCCGGTCTTGTCGGCGAAGTAGCGGTAGACGATGGACTTCGACGTGCCGGCGGCGGCCGCGATCTCCTCCATCGACACGTCCGGGCCGCGGTGGTGCACGGTCCGGCGCGCGACGCGGACGAGCTCGGCGCGGCGGGCCTCGCGGTGGTCGGCCCAGCGGGTGGAGCGGCCGTCGGCGGCGGCGTCCGCGACGTCGTCGGCCGCGTCGCCCACGGCCGCGGGCGCGCCGAGGGACCCGACGCGGCGGGGTGCTGCGTCGTCGTCCGCGGGGGGCGGGGCCGTCGTCGTCCTCGACGGGCCCGGCGTGACCGGCCTCACGCAACCGACGGTATCAGGTACTGTGGGTTTCGGACATCAGCCGGGACCGACGTCCCTCGACGCGCCGCAGCCCTCGTGGCAGCCGCGCCGACGAGGCGGCGGTCGCACCCCCGGCACGGACCCGTCATCAGTGCCGATGCGAGAGGGAACGCCCGACATGGCAGCCTCCACCCCCGACCGGAGCACCACCCCGAGCAGCACGACCGCCGCCGACGCCGCCACGAGCGGCCCCCGCGCCGCGTACGTCCTCGGCGGCAACCGGATCCCGTTCGCGCGCGCCGGCGGGACGTACGCGCAGGCGTCCAACCAGGACATGCTCACCGCGGCCCTCGACGGGCTCGTCGCCCGCTACGGCCTGCAGGGCGAGCGGATCGGCGAGGTCGCCGCCGGCGCCGTCCTCAAGCACAGCCGCGACTTCAACCTCACGCGCGAGGCCGTCCTCGGCTCCGCGCTGTCGCCGACCACGCCGGCGTACGACGTGCAGCAGGCCTGCGCGACGGGCCTCGAGACCGTCGTCTCGCTGTCCAACAAGATCCGCCTCGGCCAGCTCGAGTCCGGCATCGCGGGCGGCGTCGACACGACGTCCGACGCGCCCATCGCGGTGAGCGACCGGCTGCGCCGGGTGCTGCTCGACCTGTCGCACGCCAAGACCCCGCAGCAGCGGCTGAAGGCCGTCGCCCGCCTGCGCCCCAAGGACCTGGCCCCGGCCACGCCGCGCACGTCCGAGCCGCGCACGCACCTGTCCATGGGCGAGCACCAGGCCCTGACGACGGCGCAGTGGGGCATCACCCGCGAGGCGCAGGACGAGGTCGCGCTGCGCAGCCACCAGCGCCTCGCCGCCGCCTGGGACGCCGGCTTCTTCGACGACCTCGTCACGCCGTACCGCGGCCTGACGCGCGACGGGAACCTGCGCGCGGACACGTCGCTCGAGAAGCTGGCGAAGCTCCGGCCGACGTTCGGCCTGTCCCTCGACGCGCCGGCGACGATGACGGCCGGCAACTCGACGCCGCTCACGGACGGCGCCTCGACGGTCCTGCTCGGTTCGGCCGAGTGGGCCGCCGAGCACGACCTCACGCCGCTGGCCGCGGTCGTCGACGCCGAGGCCGGTGCCGTCGACTTCGTGCGCGGGGTCGACGGGCTGCTCATGGCGCCGGTGTTCGCGGTGCCGCGCCTGCTCGCCCGCCACGGGCTCACGCTGGACGACTTCCAGTACGTCGAGATCCACGAGGCGTTCGCGTCCACGGTGCTCACGACGCTCGCGGCCTGGGGGTCCGAGGAGTTCGGCCGCGAGCGCCTCGGCCTCGACGGGGCGTTCGGCACGGTCGACGTCGACCGGCTCAACGTGCACGGCTCGTCCCTCGCCGCCGGCCACCCGTTCGCCGCGACGGGCGGGCGCATCGTCGCCACGACCGCCAAGGAGCTGCACCGCCGCCGCGCCGCGCAGGTCGCCGCCGGGGACCACTCCCCCGTGCGCGCCCTCGTGTCCGTGTGCGCCGCGGGCGGCCTCGGCCTCACCGCGATCCTCGAGGCCGCCTGACCGCCGGGCCGCACGCCGCCACCCCCCCGGGCGGCGTGCGGCCCGGTCCCCTCTCCCGACGCCCGCGGCGCCCCCGCCGGCCCGGACCGACGCAGGAGCAGCGATGACCGACACGTACCTCGAGCTCGTCAACAGCGGGCTGACCAAGAAGATCGCGCAGCAGCTCGGCCTGCCGCGGCCCGCGCGCCTGCGCCGGTACCGGCCGGGCCAGCCGCTCGTGGACGGCCCCGTGCTCGTGCTGGGCTCCGGCCCGGACGCCGACGCGGTCGCGACGCTGCTCTCGTCGCCCGCCGGCGGCCCGGCGTCCCCCCGCCCGGAGGCGCCGGTCGTGCTCGACGGCTGGGACCTCGACGTGCACCGGCACCCGACGCCGGACGTGCGCTACGCCGCCGTGGTGCTCGTCCTCACCGACGTCGCGCACCCGGACGACCTCACGGCGCCCGTGCTCGCCGCGGCGTCGACCCTCAAGAGACTGCGGCCGGCCGCGCGCGTCGTGACGGTGTCGCGGCCCGCGCTGGGCACGGACGCGCCCGCGGTCGCCGCCGCGCGGCAGGGCGTCGACGGGTTCCTGCGCTCGCTGGCCAAGGAGCTGCGCGCCGGCGGCACGGGCAACGGGCTGGTCGTCGCGGCCGACGTGCCGGTGACCGCGCCGAGCGTCGTCGCGGGGCTGCGGTTCCTGCTCTCGACGCGGTCGGCGTTCGTCGACGGGCAGTTCCTCGAGGTCGACTCCGACGCGGGCGAGCTGCCGGCCGACTGGGACCGGCCGCTCGCCGGCCGGGTCGCCGTCGTCACGGGCGCCGCGCGCGGCATCGGCGCCGCGATCGCCGACGTCCTGGCGCGCGACGGCGCGACGGTCGTCGCCGTCGACGTGCCCGCCGCGGGCGAGCAGCTCGCCGCCGTCGCCAACCGCGTCCGGGGCACCGCGCTGCAGCTGGACGTCACCGCCGACGACGCGGGCGAGCGCATCCTCGAGCACGCCCGCACGCGGCACGGCCGCCTCGACGTCGTCGTCCACAACGCCGGCATCACGCGCGACAAGCTGCTCGCCAACATGTCGGACGACAAGTGGGCGTCCGTGCTGGCCGTGAACATCGCCGCGCAGCTGCGCATCAACGAGGCGCTGCTGACGTCCGGCGACTTCGCGGACGCGCCGCGGGTCGTCGCGCTCGCGTCCACGTCCGGCATCGCCGGCAACCGCGGGCAGACCAACTACGCCGCCAGCAAGGGCGGTGTCATCGGCATGGTCCGCGCCACCGCGCCGCTGCTCGCGCCCTTCGGCGGCACCGCCAACGCGGTCGCCCCCGGGTTCATCGAGACCGAGATGACCGCGCGCATCCCCGCCGTCACGCGGCAGGTGGCGCGCCGGCTCAACTCGCTGCAGCAGGGCGGGCTGCCGGTCGACGTCGCCGAGGCGGTGGCGTTCCTCGCCTCGCCCGCCGCCGGCGGGATCATCGGGCGCACGCTGCGCGTGTGCGGGCAGAACATGGTCGGCCGGTGAGCGACCCGCGGGAGGTGCGGCTCCCGGCCGTGCCGGGGCTCGGCGGGCTGTACGGGCGGGCGGCCGCCGGCGCGGCGCGGCTCGCGCTGCGCGGCGGGTCGCGCCGGGTGGTGGCACCGCTGCCGGACGTCGTGCACACGGTCGACGGCGTCCGCGTCGACGCCGCGCACCTGACGGCGTACCAGCGGCTGCTCGGCGAGCCCGGCACGGACGCGCTGCCCGCCGGGTACGTGCACGTGCTGGCGTTCCCCGTCGCGACGGCGCTCATGGTCCGCGACGACTTCCCCCTGCCGCTGCTCGGGATGGTGCACCTCGCCAACCGGGTCGAGCAGCGCCGGCCGCTCCTGCTGGGCGACGTGCTCGCCGTGCGCGCGCACGCCGAGGGCATGCGTCCGCACGCACGCGGCACGCAGGTCGACCTCGTCGTGGAGGTGCGCGGCGGTGCGGGCGACGCGGGACGGGGCGACGACGTCGCGTGGCGCGGCGTGTCGACGTACCTGGCGCCCGGGCTGCGGCTCCCGGGTGCCGGTACCGACGCCGGCGCCGGCGCCGACGAGCCGGCCGAGCGCCCCACGTTCGTGCCGCCGGCGCCCACGGGCACGTGGCGCCTCGACGCCGGCACGGGCCGCCGCTACGGCGCGGTGTCCGGCGACCGCAACCCCATCCACCTGTCGGCACTCACCGCCCGGCCGTTCGGGTTCCCGCGCGCCATCGCGCACGGCATGTACACGGCGGCGCGGCTGCTCGCCGACGTGGGCGCCGTGCGCGGCGAGGCGTTCGCGTGGTCCGTGGAGTTCGTGAAGCCGGTCCTGCTGCCGGGCACCGTGGCGGTCAGCACGCGTCCCGCCGACGCGGGCGGGTACGACCTCGCCGCCTGGCACCCGCGCACGGGCAAGCCCCACGTCCTGGGCACGGTCGCCCCCCTCCCCTGACGCGGGCACCCGACCGGCGACCCACCCCGCCGAGCCGGCGGTTGCGCAGCACCGGCGCCCGGCGGTGCTGCACGACGACCGGTTCGACGCGCCGGGCCGCAGGACCCGGCGACCTCCCCCCACCCCACCAGCGACGAACCGGCCGTTCTGCAGTACCGGCGTCCCGCCGTGCTGCACGGCGGCCGGTTCGGCGCCGTCGCGAGGGCCCCGCGTCGGCGGGTGTTCCGCGTCGGCGGGCGGGTGGGGCGTGCGGCGCCTAGCGTGGCGGGCGTGCTCGTCGTCCCCGGGCCGGGACGTCGGCCGCGGCGGGCCGCGGAGGAGGCACCGTGAGCACCGTGCGGCAGATGGTCGACAGCTACCCCGGCGACCCGTTCGCCCCCGCGGAGGAGCTGGTCGCGTGCATCGAGGCGTGCCTGGCGTGCGCGCAGACGTGCACCGCGTGCGCGGACGCGTGCCTGGGCGAGGAGCACGTCGCCGACCTGCGCGCGTGCATCCGCCTCGACGCCGACTGCGCCGACGTCTGCAGCGCGACGGCCACGGTGCTGAGCCGCCAGACCGACCCGGACCTCAAGCTGGTCGCCGCGCTGCTCGAGGCGTGCGCGGTCGCGTGCGGGCAGTGCGCGGACGAGTGCGAGCAGCACGCCGGCATGCACGAGCACTGCCGGGTGTGCGCCGAGGCGTGCCGGCGCTGCGAGGCGGCGTGCCGGGCGCTGCTCGCGTCGATGGCCTGACCGGCGCGCGGCCTGCCGCGCCGGCCGGCCGGGCCGCCTGTCGGTAGCCCGTGGCACGCTCCGGGGTGTGGACGCGACCGCCGACGACCTGGTGCCCGACGCCGACCTCGACGCGCTGACCTTCACCGGCCTCGACCTGGCGGGCCGTGACGCGTCCGGGGCCCGGTTCCTCGAGTGCGCGCTCGTCGACTGCCGCGCCGACGGGCTGCGCCTCGACCACGCGCGCCTGCTCGACACCACGTGGACGGCCGTGCAGGCGGGCGACGTGCGCGCGCCGTCCTCGACGTGGCGCGACTCCACGCTCACCGACGTGCGGCTCGGGGCGCTGGGCGTGTCGGGGGGCGAGTGGCTGCGCGTGCAGGTCGTCGGGGGCAAGGTCGACTACCTCGACCTGCGGGGAGCGACCGTGGAGGAGGTCCGCCTCGAGCGGGTCACGCTCGGCGACCTCGACCTGTCGGGCGCGCGCGTGAAGCGGCTGACGGTCGTCGACTGCGACGTCCGCCGGCTCGACGTCGAGAACGCGCACCTCACCGACGTCGACCTGCGGGGGGCGCGGCTGCGCGAGGCGGTCGACGGCGTCGGCGGGCTCGCCGGCGCGACGGTCAGCCCCGACCAGCTCGTCGACCTCGCACCGCTGCTCGCAGCCCACCTGCGCATCCGGGTGGGCTGACCGCGGCGCGCGTGCCACGCCGCTCGCGGCTCACCAGCCGGCGAGCCGCAGCACCTCCGCCGCCACGTCCTCGGGGTCCCGCCCGTCCGTCGCGACCCGGTGCACGTCGGCGGCCGCCTCGGCCTCGAGCCGCACCGCCGCCGCGTCCGAGCGGGCGACGTGGGCGGCCAGCGACGCGCCGTGCTCGCGCCGCGCCAGACGCGCGTGCGCGGTGCTGTCCGACGCGGTGAGCAGCACCGACGTGACGTGCGGGCGGTCACCGACGGCCGCGGCGAGCACGTCGGCCTCCAGCACGCTGACGGTGCTGGTGACGACGAGCCGCCGGTACCCGAGCGCGCGGTAGCGGCGCCAGACGTCGGCGAGGTTGGCCGCCGCGACGCCGTGCTCCCACGGCGCCGGGTGCGCGAGGTCGAGCGCGTCGCCCTCGACGACCGCGTGGCGGACGTCCCGCGCGGTCAGCAGGTCGTGCACCGCCGCCCCCACGGTCGACTTGCCGACACCCGACCGCCCGCCGAGCAGCAGCAGGTGCGTGCGGTCGTCCGGCACCGCCTGCCCGGCCAGCCGGGCGCGCAGCCGGTCGCGGACGGCGGGCCACTCGTCGGCGAGGACGGAGAAGTACATCGACGCGCCGCGCGTGCCGTCGGGGCGCAGGCGGTGCCCGCGCAGCCGTCCCTCCGGGACCGCGCCGAGCTTCGTGACGGCCGCGAGCGAGCGGTGGTTGCGCTCGTCGACGCGGTAGGCGACGCGCGCGACGCGCCACTCCTCGAACGCGTGCGTCATGAGCAGCAGCTTGCAGGCGGGGTTGACGTGCGTGCCCCACACCGCCGGCGCGTACCAGGTGTGCCCGACCTCGAGGCGGCCCACGGTGCGGTCGACGTCGTAGAAGGAGGTCGACCCGACGACCCGGCCGGCCGCGTCGAGCACCGCGAACGGGTACCGGCCCGGCGCGGCGAGGGCGGTCGCCACCACCCGCTCCATGTCGGCGGCGGTGCGCGGCGTCGGCGACGTCATGCCGCGCCACACGACGTCGTCGGTGCACGTGAGCAGCGGCGCCGCGTGCTCGGCGCGCAGCGGGACGAGGCGGACGCCGTGGCCGGAGAGGACGAGGTCGTGCTCCATGGGTGGAGCGTGGCACGGGCGGCCCCACCCGCTCGGCGTCGTCTCAGGTACGCCGCTCTAGCGTGACGGGCACACCCCTCACGGAGGACCCATGACGCCCTGGTCGCTCGCCCTGCGGGACGTCCCCGCGCCCGACTTCGCCGACGCCGCGATCGTGCCGCTGCCCGCCGGTGCGCCGACCGACCCGGCTGTCTGGGCGGACGCGGTCTTCTCCCTCGCCGCCATGCCGCGCTGGGTGCTGGCGGCGCTCGCGGTGCGGCAGGTGCTCGTGCCGCTGCTGCGCATCCCCGCGGCGCCGCGCGACACGTTCGCCGTCGACCGCGTCGTCGGCCAGGAGGCGCTGATCGCCCACGACGACGTCCACCTCGACTTCCGCTGCGGCGTCGCGGTCGACCCCGAGGCGCGGCTGGTCAGCGTGACGACGGCCGTCCGGCTGCACGGGTGGCGCGGCCGCCTGTACCTCGCCGTGGTCCAGCCGGTGCACCCGGTGGTCGTCACCGCGATGCTGCGCCGCGCGGCGCGCCGGCTGACCCGCTGACGCGCGGCGGTCCGCCGACGTGCCGCGCGGCGGTACGCCGGCGGGTCGCTCCGCTCAGTCGTCGACGGCCGGTCCGCAGGCGGCGGCCGCGGTGGCCGCGAGGTGGTCGAGCCCGCGGACCTCGACGAGCGGGCGGGTGTCGTCGACGACGGACCAGCAGCCGTCGACGACCTCGTACCCCGCCTGCGTGCCGCGGTCGACGAGCGCCGCGACGGCGGCGACCAGGCGGTCGACGTGCTCGGCGGTCGTCCCGACGCCGATCGACGCCCGCACCGCACCCTGCGACGCGCCGAGGTGCGCGAGCAGCGGGTGCGCGCAGAACCGGCCGTCGCGCACGCCGATGCCGTGCTCGGCGGACAGGTACGCCGCGACCAGACCGGGGTTCAGGTCGCCGACGGTGAACGTGACGACGCCGACCGGGTCCGGCGAGTCCGGCCAGATGCGGGCGACGCGCACGCCGTCGACCGCGGTCAGGCCGTCGACGAGCCGGGTGCGCAGCGCCTGCTCGTGCGCCTCGAGCGCACCGGCGGGCAGCTCCGCGAGGGTCTCGCACGCCTGCGCGAGCGCGATGGCGCCGATGACGTTGGGCGAGCCCGCCTCGTGCCGTGCGGGCGCCGGCTGCCACAGGGTGCGGTCGGTGCGGACGTCGCGCACCGCGCCGCCGCCCGCGAGGTAGGGCGTCCCCGTGTCGAGCCAGTCGCGCCGGCCGACGAGCGCGCCCGCGCCGTACGGCGCGTACGTCTTGTGCCCCGAGAACGCGACGTAGTCGACGTCCGTCGCGGCCAGCGAGAAGCCGCGGTGCGGGACCAGCTGCGCGCCGTCGACGGCCACCCGCGTCCCCGCGGCGTGCGCGAGGGCGACCACGTCGTCGAGCGGCAGCGCCTCCCCCGTGACGTTCGACGCGCCGGTCAGCGCGAGCAGCGCGTACGGGGTGCGCGCGAGCTCGTCGCGCAGGGCCTCGAGCGTGGCGGCGACCGTGGGCCGCAGCGCGAGGACCGTCGCGGTGCGGGACTCGGCCGCGTGCGCGCCCGTGCCACGCTGCACCCACGGCAGGAGGTTGGCGTGGTGCTCGACGTCCAGCACCAGCACGCGCCCGCCGTCGGGCACCACGCCGGCGAGCAGGTTGAGGCTGTCGGTCGTGTTGCGGGTGATGACGCAGACGTCGTCCGCGCGGGCGCCGACGAACCGCGCCACGGCCTGGCGGGAGGCCTCGTACAGCGCGGTGGACACCTGCGAGAGGTACCCGGCGCCGCGGTGCACGGACGCGTACAGCGGCAGCACCTCGGCGACCCGCGCGGCGACGGACTCGAGCGCCGGTGCGCTGGCCGCGCAGTCGAGGTTCGCGTAGGTGCGGCTCGAGCCGTCGACGAGCGGGACCGTCGTCGACGCCCCGACGACACCCGGCAGCGGCCCGCTCGCGGCCGTGGAGCGCGCGGCTGCGGAGGACGCCGTGGCGCGCGTGCTGGCGGACGTGCTGACGGACGTGCTGGCGGACGTGCCGACGGACGACGTGCCCGACACCTCGTCGGCACACGCGAGCAGCTCGGTGATGGTCGTCATGGCAGCCTCCTGGACCCGGGGACCCGGCAGGGAGGTCCCGCGCTTGCCGGCACCGGACGGTGCACGGCCAGGTCGTCACCCGGGGCACCCCACCGCGGAGGAGGGTTGCCGGCCAGCGAGCCGGGGCTTCGCGCTGGCGCTCATGACCTGGGTCGAGGATCGGCGTGGGCGCCGGGGGGTGTCAACGCGGACACGCGGACGGTCTCTCGATACGAGACGAGCGATCTCAGCAACGTGCGTCCGCAGCGGTATGTGTCATTGATATGCCGATATGCTCCCGCGATGCGGACGACGCTCAACATCCCCGACGACCTCTACCGCGAGGTCCGGACGACCGCCGCCGCGACCGGACGCACGGTGACGTCGGTGGTCGAGGAGGCGCTGCGCGCCGCGCTCGCGCGGTACCGCGAGGAGCAGGCCGGTACCCGCGTCGCGTACGTGGTCGCACCGTCCGGCACCGGCGGGCTGCTGCCCGGCGTCGACCTCGACGACTCGGCGGCCCTGCTCGACGCGATGGAGGGGCGGTGATCCTGCCGGACGTGAACGTCCTCGTCGGGGCCTTCCGCGCGGACGCCCCGCGGCACGAGGCGCTCCGGGGGTGGCTCGAGCGGACCGTCGGCGGGCCCGAGACCGTGGGGCTCACGGACGCCGTGCTCGGCGGCACGGTCCGGGTCCTGACGCACCCCCGCGTGTTCGCCCGCCCCACGCCGCTCGCCGAGGCGCTGGCACAGGTGGAGGCGCTGCGCAGCCACCCCGACGTCGTCCGCGTCGTCCCCGGGCCGCGGCACTGGGACGTCGTCGCCGAGCTCTGCCGGGCCGCGGACGCGCGCGGGAACCTCGTCGCCGACGCGCAGCACGCCGCCGTGGCCGTCGAACTGGGGGCGACGTGGGTCTCGCAGGACCGCGACTTCGCGCGGTTCCCCGGGCTGCGCTGGCGTCCGGCCGTCCCGGGGTGACCGCGCGGGGTGAGACGGCCCGCCCCCGGCCTGCGCGCCTGCCGTAGCATCGCCGACGACCATCCAGAGCGGCCGAGAGATCTGGCTCGACGACGCCGCAGCAACCCGCGGGACCCGCACGGGCCCGGACGAGGGTGCTACCGCCAGGACCGATGGAGGACGCATGACCGTGCACGCACGTCCCGCCGACGGCTACGCCGGCGACGTCACGCCGACCGAGGCCTGGGCGCTGCTCGACGGCCACCCCGACGCCGTGCTCGTCGACGTCCGCACGGACGCCGAGTGGCGCTACGTCGGCGTGCCCGACCTGCGCGCGCTCGGCCGCCAGGCGGCGCTCGTCGAGTGGGTCTCGTACCCGACGGGCCGCCCGAACCCGCGGTTCCTCGACCAGCTCGCCGCCACGGGCGTCACGCCGGGCGACGGCCGGCCCGTGGTGTTCCTCTGCCGGTCGGGCCAGCGCTCGATCGGCGCCGCGCAGGCCGCGACCGCCGCCGGGTACGGGCCCGCGTACAACGTCCTCGAGGGCTTCGAGGGCGCGACCGGGCCCGACGGCCACCGCGGGCACGAGGGCTGGCGCGCCGCCGGCCTGCCGTGGGTGCAGCCGTGAGCGCGCGCCGCGTCCCCGGGCCGCGCGACTGGGACGACCGACGGACCGACCGCGCCGCGCTGCGGCCCGACACGCTCGCCGTGCGCGGCGGGCTCGTGCGCAGCGAGCTCGGCGAGCTGTCCGAGGGGCTCTTCCTCACCCAGGGGTACGCGTACGGGTCCGCGGCCGACGCCGAGGCGGGCTTCGCGGGCGACGTCGACCGGTTCCTGTACTCGCGCTACGGCAACCCGACGGTGTCGACGTTCGAGGAGCGGCTGCGGCTGCTGGAGGGCGCCGAGGCCTGCTACGCGACGGCGACCGGCATGTCGGCGGTGTTCACGGCGCTGGCCGCGCTCGTCCGCTCGGGATCCCGGGTGGTGGCCTCGCGCGCGCTGTTCGGCTCCACCGTCGTGATCTTCGACGAGATCCTCGCCAAGTGGGGCGTGCGCACCGACTACGTCGACGGGCACGTGCCGGAGCAGTGGGAGGCCGCCCTCGCGACCCCCGCCGACGTCGTCTTCTTCGAGACGCCGTCCAACCCGATGCAGGACCTCGTCGACATCGCCGCGGTGAGCCGCCTCGCGCACGCGGCCGGCGCGACGGTCGTCGTCGACAACGTGTTCGCCACCCCCGTCTTCTCCCGCCCGCTCGACCACGGCGCCGACGTCGTCGTGTACTCGGCGACCAAGCACATCGACGGGCAGGGCCGGGTCCTCGGCGGCGCGATCCTCGGCCCGGCGGAGATCGTCCACGGGCCCGTCCAGACCCTGCTGCGCAACACGGGCCCGTCGCTGTCGGCGTTCAACGCGTGGGTCCTGCTCAAGGGGCTGGAGACGCTGAGCGTGCGCGTGCGGCACCAGGCAGCGTCCGCGCTCGAGCTCGCGACGTGGCTCGAGCAGCACCCCGCCGTCGCGCGCGTGCGGTACCCGTTCCTCCCCTCGCACCCGCAGCTCGACCTCGCACGGCGGCAGCAGACCGGGGGCGGCACCGTGGTGACGTTCGACCTCGCCGTACCCGACGGCGCGACGCCCGAGCTGGCGAAGAAGACGACGTTCGGCGTGCTCGACGCGCTGCAGGTCGTCGACATCTCCAACAACCTCGGCGACGCCAAGTCGATCGCGACGCACCCGGCGACGACCACGCACCGCAGGCTCGGCGCCGCGGGGCGCGCGGCCGTCGGCATCGGCGAGACGACGGTGCGCCTGTCGGTCGGGCTCGAGGACGTCGAGGACCTGCGCGCCGACCTCGAGCGCGGGCTGCGCACGCTCGCGCCCTGACCGCCCACCGGGCGGGACGCTGACGCCGTGCCGCGGCGGCGGGGACGTCGTCGCGGTCGCGCGGACGCGTCAGCGCGGGGGCAGGACGGCGTGCAGGCGGGCCAGCGCCGCGACGCGGGTGCGTGCGACGCCGTCGAGCACGTCGCGGCGCCGGTCGACCGCCGCCCGCAGCGTCGCGACGTCCGCGTGCACGCGCAGGGCCTCGAGGACCGGCCGGATCGCGTCGAGCGGCGCGCCCGTGCTGCGCAGCAGCTGGACCGCGCGCGCGTCCCGGACGTCCGCGTCGGAGTAGCGGCGGTGCCCGGTGCGCGGGTCGCGACCGGGGCGCAGCAGGCCGGCGTCCTCCCACACCCGCAGCGCGGACGTCCGCACACCGAGCGCGTCGGCGACCTGCCCGACCGTCATCGTCGTCGCGTCCCCCGGGTCCACGGCAGCCCGCGCGCCGCCGGCGTCGCCGTGCGGGACGTCGTCGTGCGGGGAGCCGTCGTGCGGCACGCCGTCGGGCGCCGGGTCGTCCGCGAGCTCGGCGAGCGCCCGCTCCAGGCGGTCGAGGCGCTGCCGCTCGGCGTGCAGGGCGGCGTGCTGCGCGTCGACCGCGGCCAGCGCCCCGCGGACGTCGCCGGCGTGCACCGCGCGCAGCACCGACCGGGCGACGTCGCCCCCGTACCCGCCGGCGAGCGCGCGGTAGGCGAGCGCCAGGTCGGCGTGCCGGGCGGTCCAGGCGCGGTAGCCGTTCGCGGCGCGCGGGACGTCCCCGAGCACGCCGTACCCCGCGTACAGGCGGACGGCCTGCGCGGAGACGCCGGCGGCGTGCGCGACGTCGACCGTCCGCCAGCCGTCGCCCACGTCGGCTCCCGGGGTTTGAGGGTTGTCGCGGCCAGATCCTGACCTGTACCGGTGCGACCCTGCACAGGGGCGTCAACCGTACGCTCGAAGCCTCGTGCCCCGGCACCGGTGCCCCGACGACTTCGGGCGCCCGCGCCGGTCCGTACCGCCGTGCCGCCCACCGCCTCCCGAGGAGCAGCCGTGCCCGACGTCATCGCCATCCGTGGCGCCCGCGAGAACAACCTGCAGGACGTGGACCTCGACGTCCCGAAGCGCCGCCTGACCGTCTTCACCGGCGTGTCCGGCTCCGGCAAGTCGTCGATCGCGTTCGACACCATCGCCGCCGAGTCGCAGCGCCTGCTCAACGAGACGCACAGCGCGTTCGTGCAGAACTTCCTGCCGCAGAGCGCCCAGCCGGACGCGGACTCGCTCACGGGCCTGACCGCGTCGATCGTCGTCGACCAGGAGCCGATGGGCGGCAACGCGCGCTCGACCGTCGGCACCGTGACGGACGCGTACGCGATGCTCCGGCGCCTGTGGGCGCGGCTCGGCACGCCGGCGCTGGGCACGCCGACGGCGTTCTCCTTCAACGACCCGCGCGGCTGGTGCCCGGCGTGCGAGGGCGTCGGCTCGGTGGCGGCGATCGACGAGGACGCGCTCGTCCACCCCGACAAGAGCCTCAACGAGGGCGCGATCGACTTCCCGAACTACCAGGTCGACGGCTGGTACTGGAAGATCTTCGTGAAGTCGGGCTTCTTCGACCCCGACGCGAAGGTCGCCACCTTCACGCCCGAGCAGCGCCGCATCCTGCTGCACGGGCCGGAGGGCAAGGCGCCGAAGGTCGACGTCGGCGGCGCCTCGTTCACCTACGAGGGGCTCATCAGCAAGCTGCGCCGCTCCTACCTGACGAAGAACCCCGAGCAGCTGCAGGGCCACGTGCGGACGGCCGTCGAGCGCATCTCGACGCGCGGCGCCTGCCCGGAGTGCGACGGCACGCGCCTGAGCGAAGCGGCGCGGGGCAGCCTCGTCGCCGGCCGGTCGATCGCCGAGTGCACGTCGATGCAGGTCAGCGAGCTCGCACGGTGGGTGCGCGACCTCGACGCCCCCGAGTACCGGCCGCTGGTCGACGACATCGCCGACCGGCTCGACGCGCTCGTGCACATCGGCCTCGGCTACCTCAGCCTGTCCCGCGAGAGCACGACGCTGTCCGGCGGCGAGTCGCAGCGCGTCAAGATGGTCCGGCACCTGGGGTCGGCGCTCACCGACGTCACGTACGTGTTCGACGAGCCGAGCACGGGGCTGCACCCGCACGACGTGCACCGCATGAACGAGCTGCTGCGCGCCCTGGCCGACAAGGGCAACACCGTGCTCGTCGTCGAGCACAAGCCCGAGGTGATCGAGATCGCCGACCACGTCGTCGACATCGGCCCGGGCGCCGGCGCGGCGGGCGGGCGCGTCGTCTACGAGGGCGACGTCGCCGGCCTGCTGACGTCCGGCACGGTGACCGGCCGGCACATGGCCCGCCACCAGCCGCTCAAGACGGAACCGCGCACGCCCACCGGCGCCCTCACGGTCGCGCACGCGACGCTGCACAACCTGCACGACGTCACCGTGGAGATCCCCACCGGCGTGCTCGTCGCCGTCACGGGCGTCGCCGGGTCCGGCAAGAGCTCGCTGGTCCGCGGCGTGCTGCCGCGCCAGCACCCGGACGCCGTCGTCGTGGACCAGGCCACGACGCGCGGCTCCCGGCGCTCCAACCCCGCGACCTACACCGGCATGGCCGACCACGTCCGCAAGGCGTTCGCCAAGGCGAACGGGGTCAAGCCGGCGCTGTTCAGCGCGAACTCGGAGGGCGCCTGCCCGGCGTGCAACGGCCTCGGCATCATCTACACCGACCTGGGCACGCTCGAGCCGATGAAGAGCCCGTGCGAGACCTGCGGCGGCCGCCGGTTCACCGACGAGGTGCTGGGGCTGACGCTGCGCGGCGCGTCCATCGCCGACGTGCTGGAGATGTCCGTGGTGGACGCGCGCGCGTTCTTCACCGAGCGCACCGAGAAGCCGATCGCGACGATCCTGTCCGCGCTCGAGGACGTCGGCATCGGGTACCTCACGCTCGGGCAGCCCCTGTCGACGCTGTCCGGCGGTGAGCGCCAGCGCCTCAAGCTCGCGATCGAGCTCGGCGCCCCCGCCGACCTCTACGTGCTCGACGAGCCCACCAGCGGCCTGCACATGGCGGACGTCGACCGGCTCATCGCGCTGCTCGACCGGTTCGTCGACGCCGGGTCCACCGTCGTCGTCATCGAGCACAACCTCGACGTCGTCTCGCGCGCCGACCACGTCCTCGACATGGGCCCGGGCGCCGGGTCGGACGGCGGCACGGTGGTGTTCAGCGGACCGCCCGCCGCGCTGGTCGACGAGCCCGCGTCGCTCACCGGGCGGGCGCTCGCGGCACGGCACAGGGCGGCGGTCACCGTCTGAGGGTCCGCCGGCGCGCCGCCCGCCGGCGCGCGTCGGACCGGGTGAAATGTCCGGTCCGTCGTTCCCCGGAGCGCGGGCCGCCGCCACGCTGACCTCACGACGACGGCGGGGGGCGACCGTGGGACGCAGCAGGATGGTCAGGGCCGCGCTCGCGGGCGCCGCGGCGGCGGCGCTCGTGCTCGCGGGGGGCGTCCCGGCGGGCGCGCTCGCACCGCCCGCCGGACCGCGGGGGACGGCGGTGAGCGGCGCACCACCGGCAGCGGTGTGCTCCTACCCCGACGAGGACCTGCCGGTCGTGGTGCCCGGCGACCTCCACGCCGTCGGACTGTGCCGGCTGAACTACGCGGTGGTGCTCGGCGACGTGCACGTCGCCCCCGGCACGCACCTGTCGCTGTGGTTCGGGAGGGTCGCCGGCGACGTGCACGTCGGACGGGCCGGCCGGCTGAGCCTCTACCGGCAGGACGTGGCCGGCGGCCTGCAGCTGGACGGTGCCGAGGCGGTCTGGATCACGGGCAGCACGGTGGGGCGGAGCGTCCGCGGCAAGGTCGCGGCCCTCGAGCTCGAGATGGCGCGGGTCTCCGGGGCGGTCAACGTGGCGGCGCCGGAGGCCGCGACGACCACGGGGACGAAGGTCTTCGCGTCCGAGATCGGCGGCTGGGTCAACCTCCACGGGGGCGTGCAGCGCATCGGGCGCTCCACGCTCCACCGCGGGCTGACGATGTCGTGGGCGCGCGACCTGGCGCTGTGCGAGACCTCGGTGGCGGCCGACGTCACCGTGCGGCACACGCGCGGGCCGGCGCACGTCGGCGGGCGGTTCGCCCCCGTCTGGTCCGTCTGCGAGCCGGGCACCGACGACCTGCGCAACGGGCTCGGGTCGGCGCTCCTCCTGCTCGACAACCGGGCGACCGTCCGGCTCGACGGCACGGACGTCGCCGGGGACCTCGAGTGCCTCGGCGGCAGCGCACCCCCGCAGGTGGCCGCCGACGTCACGGTCGGCGGCGCACGTGTGGGGCAGTGCGCATGAGCGCGCGCCGGCCGCGCCCGGGCCGACGGACGTGGCGGGCCCGCGCGGGGTGGGCGGTGCCGCTGACGACGGCGCTGCTGCTCGCGGGCGCCGTGCCGGCGGCCGCGGCGGCACCACCCGTCACGGTCTGCGGCGACGGCATCAAGCCGGCACCGTTCACCGTGGTCCCGGGTGACCTGCGCATCGAGGGCACCGGATGCTGGGGACTGTCCCGCCTCACGGTGCTCGGCGACCTGCACGTCGCACCCGGCGCGCAGGCGAACCTGGAGCTGTCGCGCGTCGCCGGGGACGTGCACGTGGGCCGCGGCGCCTGGGCCGAGCTGTCCGTCGACGTCGCGGGTGGGGTGCACCTGGACGGCGCCGACCGCGTGCAGGTGACCGGCGACATCGGGCGCAGCATCCGCGGGACGGCGGGGCGGTTCGGGCTCTGGTGGTCGCACGTCGCCGGCGCAGTGAACGTCGCCACGTCCGACCGCGGCGGCCCCGGGCAGCCGCAGTTCGAGGTGGTCCGGTCCGAGGTCGGTGGGTGGGTCAGCACGCAGGGCGGCCGGACCGTCGTGCACGACTCGTGGCTGCACCGCGGGCTGACGGTCCGCTGGGGCCGGTCCGTGCTGCTGTCGCAGACGCACGTGTCGGCCGACACGACCGTGCTCGGCACCGGCGGCAGCGTGCACCTCGGCGACCTGCGCCACCAGGTCCTCGACCCGGGCGTGCCGACGCACGACCCGCGCCGCAGCACCGTCGTCGGGGACGTACAGCTCGAGCGCAACCGCGGGGCGGTCGTGATCGGCACGACCGACGTCGCGGGTGCGCTCGTGTGCACGGCGAACGACCGCACGCCGCGCGTCCTGGCAGACACGGTCGCGGGCTCACGCGCCGGTCAGTGCGCGTGAGCCGCGCCCGGGTCAGCTCAGGTCGACCTCGGCGTTCTCGCCGCCGTCGTACCGCTCGCCCGTCACCTTCGACTTCACGAGGCTGAACACCGTCGCGAGCCGCCCACCGGGGCTGTCCCAGTACTCCGCGCTCTCCGCCTCGAGCTTGATGAGCCCGACCCCCGGGGTGTCCGGGCCGTCGGGGAACCACGCCTCCGCGGCGGTGCCCCACAGCTCGTGGATCTTCGCCCGGTCGCGCACGACCTCGGCCGTGCCCGACACCGACACCCAGTGCGTCGACCCGGCGAACGCCGCGTTCGCGGGGCCGCCGCCGCGCACCTCGTCCGCCTTGTGGCTGTCCAGGTCCGTGAAGAACCACAGGTCCCCGTCGAACTCGACGTCCTGCACCGCCATCGGCCGGCTCACCAGCGCACCCGAGGGGTCGACCGTGGTGAGCATCGCGATCCGGATGTCCTTGATGAGCTCGGCGACCTTGGCGACGCCCTCGTCCCGGTCCAGGTGCTGCGCCTCGTGCGCCATGGGTGCCTCCCGTCCGCGGCGCCCCGGCGGCGCCGTCCCGGCCACGCTAGGCACGGGGCCGGAGGGCCGCACCCGGTGGCGGCGCGGCGCGGACGACGCGGCGCACCGAGGACAGCCCGGCGCGTGTCCGGTGTCCGCTCCTCGCGTCAGGCGTCCGCGGCCGCCGCGGCGACGGCCGGCGCGTGCGCACGTGACGCCCCGACGAGCGCCAGCGCGACCGCGTCGACGCCTGTGCGGTCGGCCAGGGCGGCGGCGTCGCGCACGAGCGCCTCGGCGGGGGCGACCAGCCACGTGGCGGTCGTCGCCCACGTGGCCCCGGAGAACGCCTCCGCATAGGCGAGGCGCTCCCGGCGGCGCGCGGCGTCGGGGTCGTCGGCGGCCACGACCGCCTCGACCTCGAGCACGAGACGCACCTCGGCGCGGTCGCGGCCGACGGCGCGGACCTCGTCCTCGAGGACGTCGACGAGCGCACGCACCGCGGCGGCGGTCGGCAGCGCGGCGGAGTGCACGAGGCGGACGACGTCGGCGCGGGCGGCGGCGAGCGCGATCGTCGTCTCGGTCAGCGCGTCGGCGTCGAGCAGGAACTCGACGAGCCCGGCCGAGGGGCCGGGCGCGGCCACCTCGACGCGGGGGCGGGCGGCGGGGACGTGCGGGGCGCGGGTGCGCGCGAGAACGGGCTGGGCCACGGGAGGAGGTCCTCGGGTCGAACCGGGTGCGCGGCGAGGGCCGGTCGGCCACGGGCGCGCGGGAACGTCAGCTCAGCGACAACACACCCGGGACGAGAACACGAGGAGAGCGTAGACGCGGGCACCGCCGTGTGGCCACCCCCCTGCCGCACGGCGGACGACCGACGGGTGAAAAGCGTGCGCCCGGTATTCCCGGTCCGTCCCCGCCGGGGCCAGTCTGGGACCACCGAGCGGCGGGGGGCGCCATGCGACGGAGCGGGTGGACGACGGCCGTGGCGGCCGTGACGGTGGCGCTGGTGGCGGTCGCGGCGCCGGTCGCGCACGCGGCGCCCGAGGCGGCGCC
>NZ_JBFTEP010000077.1:0-18120 GCF_047229365.1 Cellulomonas pasadenensis
GTTTTTGTGTGTGGTGGGTTGGGTGTTGTTTATTAGTGAGTGGGGCGGGCGTCGGTCGGCGCACGGCTCGCCCTGCGGGCGGGCGCCGACGCGGTCCACGTCGTCGAGGTGGCGTCGCGCGACGCGGCCGCGCTCCGCGCCACCGGCGCGCGCCTGTGCGCGCACGGGCCGACGGCGCTCGTCGTCGTCGGTTCCGGCTCGGCACGGCACGGACCGGACGCGCCCCTCGCCGACGACCCGGCGGCCGGCCCGCTCGACGCGGCCCTGGCGTCCGCGCTCACCGGCGCCGGTCGCGGCGCGCGCGACGTCCTGGCCGACCTCGACCCGGCGCACGCGCAGGAGCTCGCGGTGAGCGGCTGGGGGCCGTGGCAGGTGCTCGTCGGCGCGCTCGACGCGTCCGGCGGCGTGCCACGGGTCGACGGCGGGGCCCACGCCGACGTGCGGTACGGCGCCGCACACGGCGCGGCCTGCTGGCGCGTGGCGGCGGGGGAGGACGCGTGAGCCTCGTCGTGGCGGTCGTCGGCCCGACCGCCACGGGCAAGTCCGACCTGGGGCTGGCGCTGGCGGAGGCGCTCGGCGGGGAGGTCGTCAACGCCGACGCGCTCCAGCTGTACCGCGGCATGGACGTCGGCACGGCGAAGGTGCCCGTCGCCGAGCGCCGCGGCGTGCCGCACCACCTGCTCGACGTGCTCGACCCGCGCGAGGAGGCCTCCGTCGCGGACTACCAGGAGCAGGCCCGCGCGGTCGTCGCCGACCTGCGCGCGCGCGGCGTCCGGCCGGTCGTGGTGGGCGGGTCGGGGCTGTACGTGCGCGCGCTGCTCGACCACCTCGAGTTCCCCGGCACGGACCCCGACGTCCGGGCAGCCCTCGAGGCGCGCGTCGGGGCGGAGGGTGCACGGGCGCTGCACGACGAGCTCGCCGCCGCGGACCCGGTCGCCGCCGCGGGGATCGGCCCCCGCAACGCGCGCCGGGTGGTCCGCGCGCTCGAGGTCATCGCGCTCACGGGGCGCCCGTACTCGGCGTCGCTGCCGCGGCACGAGTACGCCGTGCCGGCGGTGCAGGTCGGGCTCGACTGCGACCGCCCGACGCTCGACGCCCGCGTCGCCGGGCGCGTCGACCGGATGTGGGACGGCGGGATGCTCACCGAGGTGGAGCGCCTGCTGACGCACGGCCTCGGGCGCACGGCGGCACGCGCGGTCGGCTACGCCCAGGCCGCCGCGCAGCTGCGCGGCGAGCTCGACGACGCGGCGGCGCGTGCCGAGACGACCGCCGCGACCCGGCGGCTCGCCCGCAAGCAGATGGGGTGGTTCGGCCGCGACCCGCGGGTGCACTGGCTCGACGCGCAGGACCCGGCGCTCGTCGAGCGCGCCGTCGCGCTCGTCGGCCGCGCGGACGCCGGGACGCTCGCGCCGGCCGCCGACGCCCCGTCGACCCGCCGTACGCTGGGCTCATGACGCTGCCCGTCCCCGCTCCGGCACCCACGTCCACCGGCCTCGGCCGCGTCGACGTCACCAAGGGCCACGGCACGCGCAACGACTTCGTGCTCGTGGACGACCGCGACGGCGACCTCGACGTCACCGCCGAGCTCGTGCGCCGGCTCTGCGACCGTCGGGGCGGCCTCGGCGGCGACGGGCTCATCCGGCTCGTCGCGACGACGCACGTGCCCGACGCGCCGGCGACCACGCGGACGACCGCCTGGTTCATGGACTACCGGAACGCCGACGGCTCGGTCGCGCAGATGTGCGGCAACGGCGTGCGCGTGTTCGCGCGGTACCTCGAGCGGCTCGGGCTGTGGCGGCCGGGCACGGGCGACCTCGCGGTCGGCACGCGCGCCGGCGTGCGCACCGTGCGGGCGGTCGACGTGCCGGTCGGCGTCGGCGACGACGCGTGGTTCGCGGTGGACATGGGGCCCGTGACGATCACCGGCGGCGCCCCGGCGCCGGCCGGCGGCGGTGACGCGGAGGTCGAGGTGGCGGGCCTCGAGGTGACGCGACCCGGCCTGGGCGTCGACGTCGGCAACCCCCACACCGTGGTCGTCCTCGCCGCCGACGCGGACCTCGTCCGCGCCGACCTCACGCGCGCACCCGTCGTCACGCCGGTGCCGGCCGACGGCACGAACGTCGAGCTCGTCGTCCCGCTCGGCGAGCAGGTGCTGGCCGACGGCACGACCGCGGGCCGGGTCCGCATGCGCGTGCACGAGCGCGGCGTCGGCGAGACGCAGTCGTGCGGCACGGGCGCCGTCGCCGCGGCGGCCGCCGTCCGCGCCTACGGCGGCGCGGGCGCACCCGACGTCTGGTTCGTGGAGGTGCCCGGCGGCACGGTCCGCGTCACGGTCACGCCCGGCGCCGACGCGCCGCGGGCGGAGCTCGCGGGGCCCGCCGTCCTCGTCGCCGAGGCGTCCGTCGACCTGGCGGCGCTGCTCGCGTGAGCGCCGACGCGGCGCACGGGCGGGACGGGACCGTGGTCCCCGGCGGCCCGGGCGACGTGCTCACGCCGGACGAGGTCGGGGCGCCGTTCGGCGAGCGCGCGACGCTGCTGCAGGTCTCGACCGCGTTCTGCGCCCCCTGCCGCGCGACGCGACGCGTGCTCGCCGCGGTGGCGCGGACCGTGCCGGGCGTCGTCCACGTCGAGCGGGACGTCGCCGACGCGCCCGCGCTCGCGGACCGGCTGGCCGTGTCGAGCACGCCGACCGTCGCCGTGCTCGACGCCGCCGGCCGCGTGGTGCGGCGCGCGGACGGCGTGCCGACGACGGCTCAGGTGCTCGCGGCCGTCGCGTCCGCGCTGCCCGTCGACGCCTGACGTCCCGCGGGCGCGTCCGCCGCAGGGTCCGCGTCCCCGGCGTCCACCTGGTCCGGGGCGTGCCCCGCCGTCTCGCTCGGCGGAGTGCCGACGCGCGGCGCGGTCAGCGCCGACGCGACCGCGAGGGTCGCCGCGAGCGCGAACGCGGCGACGAACCCGCCGACGCCGACCACCTCGTCCGCGGCACCGGTGCCGTGCCCGTCCGCGCCGCCCGTGCCGGCGACGAGCGCGAAGAGGACGCCGGTCACGGCGAGCGTCATGGCGGAGCCGACCGCGTCGCTGATCGACATCGCCGAGCTGTTGGTCCCCTGCGAGCCCGGCGCCGAGTAGCCGAGCACGAGCACGTTCAGCCGCGACGACGCCAGACCCATGCCGGCACCGGCGGACGTCCACGTGGCCACGAGGACGGCCGGCGGCAGGTCCGCGGCGGCGGTCACGAACGCGCCGACCACCCCGACGGCGACGAGGACGGTGCCGACGCGCACGGTGCCGCGGCTGGTGAGCCGGTGGCCGAGACGCCCCTGCACGGCCGACATGCCGGACCACGCGAGCGCGGCCGTGGTGAGCGCGAGCCCGCTCGCGGCGGGACCCCAGCCGTCGCGCTGCGCGAGCAGGTACGGCACGTACGCCTGGGCGCCGAAGAACGCGCCGGACACGAGGGCGCGCGTCGCTATGACGGACGGCAGCCCCGTCCGCGCGGCGAGCGCGCCCGCGGGCAGGAGGGGGCGCACGGCGACGAGCGCGGCGGCACCCGCGGCGGCGGCGAGCGCGGCCGACGGCGCCGCCGGCAGCTCGACGGCGAGGTTGAGGGCCAGCACCGCGCCGGCGACGAGCACCGCCAGGCCGACGCGTCGCCGCCCGTCCGTGCGCACCCCCGCGCCGCCGTCCGGCGTCCCCAGCGGCCGCAGCGTGCGCAGCAGCGGCAGGCTCGTCGGCACGACCAGCAGCGCGACGCCGAGGAACACCCAGCGCCATCCGGCGGCCTGCGCCACGACCCCCGCGACCGTGGGACCCACGAGCGAGGGCAGCACCCACGCGGCCGAGAACCACGCGAACGCGCGCGGGTGCAGCGCCGGCGGGTAGGCCCGCGCGAGCGTGACCAGCAACGTCACGTTGACGGCACCGCCGCCGAGCCCCTGCGCCAGCCGCCCGGCGACGAGCACGGGCATCGACGTCGCGAACCCGGCGACGACCAGCCCCGCGACGAAGAGGGCGGTGCCCGTGAGGAACGGCCGGAACGGCCCGGAGCGGTCGGACCAGGTGCCGGCGACGACCATGCCGACGACGCCGGTGGCGAGCGGGCCCGCGAACGCGAACGCGTACAGCGCGTGCCCGTCGAGGACGTCGGCGACGCCGGGCATCACCGTCGTCACGGCGAACGACTCGAACGCCACGAGCACGACGAGCGTGACGAGCGCCGCGGTGGTGGTGCGGCGCGCCCGCCACAACGCCTCGACCTGCGGCGTCGGCACGGTCACGGCGTCACCCGCACGACGTCACCCGCAGCACCCGGAAGCCCTTCGCGCTCGCGACGCGGTCGACCGTGACGCCGAGGCCCGCGCCGTCGGGCGCGTCGCCGACGAGCCACCGGTGCAGGGGGTCGGCGCCGAGGTTGCGGCCGACGACCAGCCAGGCGTCGCCGTCCGTGGCCACGCGCGGCAGCCACGCCGTGAGCAGGTCGTGCAGCGCCGCCTTGCCGATGCGCACGGGCGGGTTCGACCACAGCGTGGCGAACCGGACGTCCGGCGGCACGTCCTCGGGACGCGCGGCCACGACGTTCGCGGCACCGAGTCGCTCGGCGTTGCGCCGCACCAGGTCGAGGGCGCGCTCGTTGACGTCGACGGCCCACACGCGGGCCCGCGGCGACGACAGGGCGAGCGTGAGCGCGACGGGGCCCCAGCCGCAGCCGAGGTCGAGCAGGTCGCCCGTGGCGGGCGGTGCCGGCACGGTGCGGAGCAGCACCTGCGTGCCGAGGTCGACGTGGTCGGGGGAGAAGACGCCGCCCGCCGTCTCGACCGTGACGTCGCGGTCGGCGATCCGGACGCGCACGGACCGGCGCTCGTCCGCCGACGCCGGGCGCGCCGTGAAGTAGTGGTCCCCGCCGGTGCTGTCCCTGCCGGTGCTGTCCCCGTCCGGCCCGTCCCCGCTGTGCACCCGCCGACCCTAACGGCCCGCCACGGCTGCGCCCGCAGCGAAAAACCTCGCCCGGGTGGTGCCGCGGTGCGACGCTGGTCATCTTGTAGGTGGACGAGAGGACACGCGTGGACGACCGACAGCACACCACCCCCGAGGCGCCGCAGGCGCCGGTGCGCAGCGCCCAGGAGGTGGCCGACGACGTCGTCGCTCGTGTGCTGGCCCGGGCCGGGACCGCCCTGCAGTCCGGCGGCACGACGCACACGGCGTACGACGGCGACCAGCTCGACCTGGAGGAGCGCACCTCGCTGCGCCGCGTCTCCGGTCTCTCGACCGAGCTCGAGGACGTCACCGAGGTCGAGTACCGGCAGCTGCGCCTGGAGCGCGTCGTGCTCGTGGGCCTGTGGGGCGCGGGCACGGCCGAGGAGGCCGAGATCTCCCTGCGCGAGCTCGCGGCGCTGGCCGAGACGGCCGGCTCGCAGGTGCTCGACGGGCTCCTGCAGCGGCGGCGCAGCCCCGACCCCGGCACCTTCCTGGGCTCCGGCAAGGCGGCCGAGCTCGCGACCGTCGTCGCGGCCGTCGGCGCCGACACCGTCGTGGTCGACGGCGAGCTCGCACCCTCCCAGCGGCGCGCGCTCGAGGACGTCGTCCGGGTCAAGGTCGTCGACCGGACCGCGCTCATCCTCGACATCTTCGCGCAGCACGCGAAGTCGAAGGAGGGCAAGGCGCAGGTCGAGCTCGCCCAGCTCGAGTACCTCCTGCCGCGCCTGCGCGGCTGGGGCGAGTCGATGAGCCGGCAGGCCGGTGGTCAGGTCGGCGGCGCCGGCGCGGGCATGGGGTCCCGCGGCCCCGGTGAGACGAAGATCGAGCTCGACCGGCGGCGCATCCGCAACCGGATGGCGAAGCTGCGCCGCGAGATCGCCGCGATGGCGCCGGCCCGCGAGACCAAGCGGGCCTCGCGCAAGCGCAACGCGATCCCGTCGGTGGCGATCGCCGGCTACACCAACGCCGGCAAGTCGTCGCTGCTCAACCGCCTCACGAACGCGGGCGTCCTCGTCGAGAACGCCCTGTTCGCGACGCTGGACCCCACGGTCCGCCGGGCCGAGACGTCGGACGGCCGCGTGTACACGCTCGCGGACACCGTCGGCTTCGTGCGGCAGCTGCCGCACCAGCTCGTCGAGGCGTTCCGCTCCACGCTGGAGGAGGTCGCGGACGCCGACCTGATCCTGCACGTCGTGGACGCGTCGCACCCCGACCCGGAGGGGCAGCTCGCCGCGGTGCGGCACGTGTTCGCCGACATCCCGGGGGCGATGGACGTGCCGGAGATCGTCGTGCTCAACAAGGCCGACCTGGCCGCGCCGGAGGTGGTCGCGCGGCTGCGGTCGCGCGAGGTGCACTCCGTCGTCGTCTCGGCGCACACCGGTGAGGGCGTCGCGGAGCTGCAGGAGCTCATCGCCGACCAGCTGCCGCGACCGGGCGTGAGCGTCGACGTGGTGGTGCCGTACGACCGCGGCGACCTGGTCAGCCGCGTCCACGAGCACGGCGACATCGACCACGAGGAGCACACGCCCGACGGCACGGCGCTGCGGGCGCGCGTCGACGCGGACCTCGCCGCCGAGCTCGAGCGGGTCGCCGTCCGCCGCGCCTGAGCGACCGCACGACGCACCAGCACCGGACCCGGTGCGCGGGGCCCACCGGCCCGGCGTGCCGGGTCCTGCGCGTGCGGGGGGAGCATGCCTAGGGTGCGAAGGTGATCCCCGCCGACCTGGACCTCCTGCGTGCCCCCGGCGCGCCCGCCCTGCTGCCCGACGGCTCGGCCGCCGTCGTCGCCGTCGTCGGCCCCGACACGGCGCTCGACGCGTACCGCGGCGAGCTGTGGCTCGTGCCGGTGGCCGACCCCGCGGCGGACGTGACCACCGACCTCGGCGTGCACGAGCCCGGCACCGGGCGTGCGCGCCGCCTCACCCACGGGCACCGCGACACCGCCCCGCAGGTGTCGCCCGACGGGCGGTGGGTCGCGTTCTGCCGCGCGCCGCTCACCGGCGGCCCCGCGCAGGCCCACCTCGTGGCTGCGGGCGGCGGCGAGCCCGTCCGTCTCACGGACGCCCCGCTCGGCGTCGCGCACCTGCGGTTCTCGCCGGACGGCACGCGGCTGGCGTACCTGGCGCGCGTGCCCGAGGAGGGGCGCTACGTCGCCGGCGCCGACCCGTCGGCCGAGCCGCCCCGGCACGTGACGTCGTTCCGGTACCGCGCGGACGGCGTCGGGTTCGTGCACGACCGCCCGCAGCACGTCCACGTGCTGACCCTGCCCGCCGACCCGGGCGCGGGCGACGCGCTGCCCGAGCCGACCGCGCTCACGTCGGGCGCGTGGGACGTCACCGACCCCGCCTGGCTGCCCGACGGCGCGGCGCTGGTCGCGACGTGCGCCCGCCACGCGGACCGGGAGCGGGACGTGCGGCGCGACGTCGTGCTGGTGCGCGCGGACGAGCGCGGCACGGACGCCGCGGCGCTGCCGGCCCTCACGGACGCCGACGCCGGGAGCCCGCTCCAGGTCGGGACCGTGCGCCCGGCCCCGGACGGGACGGCGCTGTGGCTCCAGGCCCGCGACCTCGGACCCGACGGTCACGACACGGTCGCCGCGCTCACGGGGCTCTTCCGGCTGCCGCTGACCGGCACCGGGGCCGCCACACGTGCCGCGGGCGTCCCGGAGCGGCTGACCGACCCCGAGACGGTCGACCTGTCCGACGGCGTCCTCGTGCCGCTCGCGGACGGCGCCCTCGTCGCGGTCGAGGAGCGGGGCGCCGTCACGCTCGCGCACGTCGGCGCGGACGGTGCCGCGCCGCGGACGCTGCTCGACGCCCCCCACGTCGTGCTGAACGCCGACGCCCGGCCCGCCGGCGGCGCGGCGGTGGTCGCGGCCGCGCACCCCGTGACGGCGGGCGCCCTGCTCCGCGTCGACGTCACGACGGGCGACGCCGCCACCCTCGCCGACTGGTCGGCGCCCCTGCGCGCCACCGGACGGGTGCGCCGGCCCGTCGACCTCGCCGCGACGTCGCCGGACGGGTACGCGGTGCACGGGTGGGTCGTCACGCCGGACCCGGAGCGGTGGGGCGCCGGGCCGCACCCGACGCTGCTGATGATCCACGGCGGCCCGTTCGCCCAGTACACGCACGCGCTGTTCGACGAGGCGCAGGTGCTGGCCGGCGCGGGGTACGCCGTCGTCCTGGGCAACCCGCGCGGCTCCGCCGGGTTCGGGCGCGCGCACGGGCGCGCCATCCGGCACGCGTTCGGCACCGTCGACACCGACGACGTCCTCGCGCTGCTGGACGCCGCCGTGGCGCAGCACCCGCAGGAGCTCGACGGCGAGCGCGTCGGCGTGCTCGGCGGCTCGTACGGCGGCTACCTGACCGCGTGGCTGACGACCCGCACCGACCGGTTCGCGGCGGCGGTCGTGGAGCGCGGCTTCCTCGACCCCGTGAGCTTCACGGGGTCGGCCGACATCGGCTGGTGGTTCGGGCTCGAGTACGTCGGCGACCACGCGACCAGCGAGGGGCTCGCCGCCGTCGCGGCGCAGTCGCCCATGGCGCACGTCGGGCGCGTGCGCACGCCCACGCTGGTCATCCACTCGGAGCAGGACTGGCGCTGCCCGGTCGAGCAGGGCCAGCGGTGGTTCGTCGAGCTGCGGCGCCGCGGCGTCGAGGCGGAGCTGCTGCTCTTCCCCGGCGAGGGGCACGAGCTCACGCGGTCGGGGCGGCCGCGGCACCGGGTCGCCCGGTTCGAGCACCTGCTCGACTGGTGGTCCCGGCACCTGCCGACGGGCGCGGTCCCCAGCACCGGGGGATGACGGCCGAGGCGCGTCGGCGGTCGCGACTACGCTGACGCGGTGCACCAGGCCCGGACGACCGACCCGACCCCCGCGGCGGCGGACGTCCCCGGGGCCGGCGGCCCCGCGGCGGACGTCACGGGGCGGGCGTCGTCCGCGCACGCGGCCGTCGACGAGCTGCTCGACCTCGCGGTCGGCGCGCTCGGCGGCGGGCGGCGCGAGGGGCAGCGCACCATGGCGCACGCCGTCGCCGACGCGCTCGCGGGCGGGGAGCACCTGCTCGTCCAGGCGGGCACCGGCACCGGCAAGTCGCTCGGGTACCTCGTGCCCGCGGTCCGGCACGCGGTGTCGGAGGACGAGCGGGTCGTCGTCTCGACGGCGACGCTCGCGCTGCAGCGGCAGGTCATGACGCGCGACCTGCCGCTCGTCACGCGCGCGCTCGCGGGCCGCCTGCCGCGGCCGGCGGACATCGCGCTGCTCAAGGGCTGGCACAACTACCTGTGCGTGCACAAGGTCGCGGGCGGCTACCCGGAGGACGACCAGGGCGCGCTGTTCGACGTGCCGGAGCGTCCCGGGGCCGCCGACCACCCGGCACCGGTCGCCGACGCGGGGGAGCGCGAGACGCTCGGCGAGCAGGTCGTGCGCGTCCGCGAGTGGGCGCAGGCGACCGACACCGGCGACCGCGACGACCTCGTGCCCGGCGTCGCGGACCGGGCGTGGCGGCAGGTCTCCGTGACCGCCATGGAGTGTCTGGGCTCGTCGTGCCCGGTGCTCGAGGAGTGCTTCCCCGACGCGGCGCGGGCCCGCGCGCGCGAGGCCGACGTCGTCGTCACGAACCACGCGATGCTCGGCATCGCGGCGACCGGCTCGCCCCACGTGCTGCCCGAGCACGACGTCCTCGTCGTGGACGAGGCCCACGAGCTCACCGACCGCGTGACGGCGCAGGCGACGGCCGAGCTGTCGGTGGCGACCATCGAGCACGCCGCGCGCCTGGCACGCCGGCACGGCGGCGTCCCGACCACGGACCTCGACACGGCGTCCCAGCACCTGGCGAGCGTGGTCGTCCCGCTGCCGGAGGGCCGGTTCCGGGACGGCCTGCCGGAGGCGGCCCGGCTCGCCGTCGCGGCGGTGCGCGACGCCGCCCGCACGCTCCTCACCGTCCTCAAGCCGGACGCGTCCACCAAGGGGCGCGACGGCGCCGAGGGGGGCGTCAAGATGGCCAACGCCGCGATGCTCGCGCTGTTCGAGACGGCCGAGCGGATGGCCGCCGACCCGGAGGACCTGCGGCACACGGTGCTCTGGTGCGCCCGCGGGGAGGACCGGCGCGGGCAGGTCACCACGCGGCTGCACGCCGCGCCGCTCGCCGTCGACGGGCTCGTGCGGACCCAGCTGCTCGCGGGGCGGACCGGCGTGCTGACGTCGGCGACGCTCGCGCTCGGCGGCTCCTTCGACCCCGTGGCGCGCGCGCTCGGCCTCGCGAGCCGCCCCGACGCCGCGCCGGCCGGCCCGCCGTCGCTCCCGGTGGCCGCGTCGGCCACGGCCGCCGGCTCCGGCACGGCGACCGCGGGCGCGCCCGACGTGCTGCCCGGGACGGAGCGCGCGGGCCGCGCCGAGCGCGTGGACGCCGGCCGCTGGCGCGGGCTCGACGTCGGCAGCCCGTTCGACTACCCGCGGCAGGGCATCTGCTACGTCGCGCGCCGGCTGCCCACGCCCGGCCGGGAGCCGGCGACCGACGCGCAGCTCGACGAGATCGCGACGCTCGTGGAGGCCGCCGGCGGGCGCACGCTCGGGCTCTTCACGTCCCGCCGCGCGGCGCAGGTCGCCGCCGAGGCGATGCGCGAGCGGCTCGACGTCCCCGTGCTGCTGCAGGGCGACGACCAGCTGCCGACGCTCGTCGCGCAGTTCGCCGCCGACGAGCCGACCTGCCTGTTCGGGACCCTCTCGCTGTGGCAGGGCGTCGACGTGCCGGGGCCGGCGTGCCGGCTCGTCGTCATCGACCGGATCCCCTTCCCGCGACCCGACGACCCGGTCAGGTCCGCGCGGTCCGACGCCGTCGCCGCGGCGGGCGGCAACGGGTTCATGGCGGTGTCCGCGACGCACGCGGCGCTGCTGCTCGCGCAGGGGGCCGGGCGCCTCGTCCGCTCGGGGGAGGACCGCGGCGTGGTCGCGGTGCTCGACCCGCGCCTGGAGACCGCGCGGTACGGCGAGTTCCTGCGCCGCTCCATGCCGCCGTTCTGGCGCACGACGGACCGCGACCTCGTCGTCGCCGCGCTGCGACGCCTGTCGGCGGCGGGCTAGCCTCGCCGGGGGACGTGCCGCCCGGGCGGGCGCGTCCCGTGCAGCGGAGCCCGTGACGAGGGGAACGAACGCCATGACGCAGGACATCGAGGGAGACGACACCGCGCTGACCGTGCCGACGCCGCAGCGCCGCACCTCGAAGGTCGGCATCGTCGGCGCCGGCGCCGTCGGGTCCACGATGGCGTACGCGGCGCTGATGCGCGGTGCCGCGCGGACCGTCGCGCTCCTCGACGTCAACCGGCAGAAGGTCGAGGCGGAGGTGCTCGACCTCAGCCACGGGATCCAGTTCATGTCGATGGCCGAGGTCGTCGGCTCGGACGACGTGTCCGTGCTCGCCGACTGCGACGTCGTCGTCTTCACCGCGGGTGCGAAGCAGCGGCCGGGGCAGTCCCGCCTGGACCTGGCGGAGGCGACGATCTCGCTCGTGCGGACGGTGCTGCCCGGCATCGTCGAGGTCGCGCCGAACGCCGTGTACGTGATGGTGACGAACCCCGTCGACGTGGTCACGTACGCCGCGCTGCAGATCTCCGGCCTGCCGCCGGCGCAGCTGTTCGGCTCCGGCACCGTCCTGGACTCCTCGCGCCTGCGGTACCTCATCGCGCGGCACACCGGGGTGGCGGTGCAGAACGTGCACGCGTACGTCGCGGGCGAGCACGGCGACACCGAGCTGCCGCTGTGGAGCTCCGCGTCGATCGGCGCCGTGCCGCTGCTCGAGTGGCCGGGCGTCGGCGGGCACGGCCCCCTCACGAGCGAGGTCCGCGAGTCCATCGCGCGCGAGGTCGTCGAGTCGGCCTACCGGATCATCGAAGGCAAGGGCGCCACCAACTACGCGATCGCGCTGGCCGGGTCCCGCATCATCGAGGCCGTCCTCAAGGACGAGCGCCGCATCTTGCCCGTGTCGTCCCTGCTCGACGGGTACCTCGGCATCTCGGACGTGTGCCTCAGCGTGCCGACCGTGGTCGGGTCGTCGGGGGTCGCCGAGCGGCTCGAGGTGCCCATGTCGTCCGACGAGCTGCTGGGGCTGCGCCGGTCGGCCGAGGCCGTCCGGTCGGTCGCCCGCCGCTTCGGGTTCTGACGCCCGCCGCCGCACGCGCTCCCGGGAGGGGCGCGTGCGGCGGGCGGGACGCGCGGGACCCGTGGGTGCGCCGGGCGGTCAGAGGCTGCGCAGCACGCTGACGACGCGTCCGAGGACGGTCGCCTCGTCGCCGAGGATGGGCGCGTACGCCGCGTTGTGCGGCAGCAGCCAGACGTGGCCGTCGGCGCGCTTGAGCGTCTTGACGGTGGCCTCGCCGTCGATCATCGCCGCGACGATCTCGCCGTTCTCCGCGACGGGCTGGCGGCGCACGACCACCCAGTCGCCGTCGCAGATCGCCGCGTCCACCATGGAGTCGCCGGCGACGCGCAGCAGGAACAGGTCGCCCTCGCCGACCAGCTGGCGCGGCAGCGGGAACACGTCCTCGACGACCTGCTCGGCCAGGATCGGCCCGCCCGCCGCGATGCGGCCGACGACGGGCACGTAGGACGGCGCCGGTGCGCCGTCGCGCTCCGGCGCGTCGGTGCCCAGGTCGAGGCCGCCGGCGGGCGGCAGCGTGCCGACGGTACGGGCGTCGTCCGGCTGCACGACCTCGATGGCCCGGGGGCGGTGGGGGTCGCGGCGCAGGAAGCCCTTGCGCTCCAGCGCCGTGAGCTGGTGCTTGACGCTCGACGGGCTGGTGAGGCCGACGGCGTCGCCGATCTCCCGCATGCTCGGCGGGTAGCCGCGCGTCTCGACGGAGGCACGGATCGTCTCGAGGACGAGGCGCTGCCGTGCGGTGAGGCCGTCCGACGCCTCCTCCGCCCCGAGCGCGACGACGGTCGCGCCGGCGTCCGCGACGCCCTGCCCGGCCGCCTCGGCCGTCCTGGTCCCGCCCTGCACGCCCACGGCGCCTCCTGCTCCCTGCGGCGCGTCGCGGTCGTCCCGCGCGCACCCGCCTCGTCACCTGCCCCGCGTCCCGGCCCTGGACGCGGCCCCGGGGTGCGGGTCGGTGTCCGTGCTGGTCAGCGGCTCGTGTCGGTGGTCGGTGGTGCACTTCCTGACGCGCCCCAGCCTAGGGGCGCACGGGTGCCGGATCAAACATCTGTTCGAGCGTGTCTCGACGGATGTCGGGGGCGTCTGCTAGAACTCGTACAGACGTTCGACGAACAGGTGTTCGACACCAGGTGCTCGAGGCGACGGAGGTCAGGGACATGAGCGCGATGACGATCGGACCGGCGGTGCGCGGCGGACGGGCGGCACGGACGCGCCCGTCCACGACGGGCCGCGCGACGACCCACCTCGCCGCAGGACGGACGGCCGCGGGTCGTACGGCGGCGGGTCGTGCGGCGGCGGGGCGTACGGCGGTCGAGGGGCCGCTGCGCCTGACCGCCCGGGGCCGTGCCGTGGTGTGGGGGCTGGCCGTCGCGCTCGCCACCGGCGTCGGGGGAGCGGCGGTCTCCGCGCAGGCGGACGGCCCGCGCGCGGCGACCGAGGTGCAGCGTGTCGTCGTCGCCCCGGGCCAGACGCTCTGGGGGCTCGCGGCGGAGGTCGCCGCGCCGGGCGAGGACGTGCGCGACGTCGTGCTCCGCCTGATGGAGCTCAACGAGCTGCCGGCCGGCGGGCTGCAGGCGGGGCAGACGGTGGTCGTCCCCGTCGGCTGACGGGTAGCGCCGGTCCCGTCCGGGCCGGGTGCCGCCGGGCACGTGCTTGCGACCCCGCCCACGCACGGCCTACCGTCACGACGTCCCACCGGTCGACGGGCGCCTCGGCGGCCGCGGCACGCCGCTCCCGAGAGGTCTCCCGTGCACTGTCCGTTCTGCCGGCACACCGACTCGCGCGTCGTCGACTCGCGCACGTCCGACGACGGCTCGTCGATCCGCCGTCGTCGCCAGTGCCCGAACTGCCACCGGCGGTTCACCACGGTGGAGACGGCCAGCCTGTCGGTCGTGAAGCGGTCCGGCGCCACCGAGCCGTTCAGCCGCGAGAAGATCGCGAACGGGGTCCGCAAGGCGTGCCAGGGCCGGCCCGTGAGCGAGGACGACCTGGCGCTGCTGGCCCAGAAGGTCGAGGAGACGCTCCGCTCGGCCGGGTCCGCCGAGATCGACGCGTACGAGATCGGTCTCGCGATCCTCGGGCCGCTGCGCGAGCTGGACGAGGTCGCCTACCTCCGGTTCGCGAGCGTCTACCAGGCGTTCGACTCGCTCGACGACTTCGAGTCGGCCATCACGGTGCTGCGTGCGGAGCGCGAGCAGCAGGGCCGCTCGGCGGCGCCGCAGGACGCCTCGGCGGACGAGCCCGCGCGCTGAGCGGTCGGCGGGCGAGACCGAGCCCACGGCATATGGGCTGGTGCCGCCCGCCGCGGTCCGTCACCCTGGGCTCTCCCGAGGACGACGGAGGTGCCCCATGGCGAACGACCGGCCGAACGCGGCCAGCGACGAGGCGAAGGCCCGGTTCCGCGAGGCGCTCGAGCGCAAGAAGACGCAGGGCCACCGGACGGCCGACGGCACGCGGAACACCGGGCAGGTGCACGGGTCGGAGACCGCCGGCCCGACGCAGCGTCGGTTCCAGCGCAAGTCCGGGTCCGCCTGACCCGACGACGACCGACCGGACCCCGCTCCGGACGACGAGCGGCGCGGCGCCCCCTCGGGAGGTGACGCGCCGCTCGTCGTGCGACGGGCCCCGGCGGGACGGCGAACCCGTCAGGGCACCGGACCGTCCGGACGGCGGACGCGTCAGGACAGCAGGCGCAGCCGCAGCGACTCGGGACGCCCGGCGAGCGCCTGCACGACGGCGGGCTCGACGAGGGTGCTCACGTCGGTCACCACGTAGCCGAGCTCGCCGCGCGTGGCGAGCAGCTGGCCCTCGATGTTGACGCCGTGCTCCGCGAGGGTCGCGTTGATGGTGGCCAGCACGCCGGGCACGTTGCGGTGCAGGTAGGCGATGCGGTGCGCGTCCGGACGCTGGTCGAGCGCGAGGTTCGGCAGGTTGACCGACAGGTTCGTCGAGCCGGTCGCGAGGTGGTCCCGGACCTTGTTCGCGACGAACTGGCCGATCGCCTCCTGCGCCTCCTCGGTGGAGCCGCCCGTGTGCGGCGTGAGGATCACGTTCGGCAGGCCGCGCAGCTCCGACTCGAACGGGTCGCCCTTGCGCTTGGGCTCCTCGGGGAACACGTCGACGGCGGCGCCCACGACGTGGCCGGACAGCACGGCCTCGCTCAGCGCGGCGTAGTCGACGACGAACCCGCGCGAGAGGTTGAGGAAGATCGCGCCGGGGCGCATGCGGGCGAACTGCTTCGCGCCGAACATGCCGGCGTTGCCCGAGCGTCCGTCGACGTGCAGCGTGACGACGTCGGCCGTCTCGAGCAGCTCGTCGAGGGTGTCCATGCGACGGGCGTTGCCGAGCGCGAGCTTCTCCGCCGTGTCGTAGAACACGACCGACATGCCGAGGTTCTCGGCGAGCACGGACAGCTGCGTGCCGATGTTGCCGTAGCCGACGATGCCGAGGGTGCGGCCGCGGACCTCGTGCGCGCCGGTCGCGGACTTGTTCCAGACGCCCGCGTGCATCTCCTTGTCCAGCACGGTGAGCCGGCGCGTGAGCGCGATGATGTCGGCGATCGCGATCTCGACGACCGAGCGCGTGTTCGAGAACGGCGCGTTGAAGACGGCCACGCCGCGGTCGGCGGCCGCCTGCAGGTCGATCTGGTTGGTCCCGATGCAGAACGCGCCGACGACCTCCAGGTCCGGGGCGGCCGCGAGCACGTCGGCGGACACCTGCGTCTTGGACCGGATGCCGAGCACCTGCACGCCGGCGAGGGACTCGATCAGCTCGGCCTCGTCCAGCGCACCCGTGCGGGTGACGACGTCGAAGCCGGCCGCCTCGAGGATCTGGCGGGCCTGGGGGTGGAGGTTCTCGAGCAGCAGAGCGGTGGGCACGCCCCATGGTGCTCCTCGTCCGGCTCGTGGACCAAAGCCGTCCCGGCCACCGGACGCCGTGCCCGCCCCCTGTCGGGCACGGCGTCCGGGGTGCGTCAACGACGCGTGCAGGTCACGGTCGGCGAGCCGTCACCGGCGCCCGTCGTCGTGGCGAGGAAGCCGAACGTCGCGGTGGCACCGGGCCGCAGGGCGCCGTTCCACCCGGCGTCGCGGGCCTGCAGCGACCCGCCCGCACCGGTGACGGTGGCGTTCCACGACTGGGAGAGCGCCGCGCCGGCGGGCAGGGCGAGACCGACCGTCCACCCCGCGAGGGCCGTCGTGCCGGCCGTCACCGTGATCTCGCCCTGGTAGCCGCCGGGCCACCGCGAGACGGCCCGGAACGTCGCCGTGCAGCCGCCCGGCACCGCCGTCGGCCCGGCGGTCGGTGTCGCGGTCGCGGTCGGCGCCGGGGTCGGCGTCCGGGTCGGTGTGACCGTCGGCGACGGGGTGGTCGTCGGGGTCGGGGCGGGCGTCCGTGTGGGCGTCGGCACGGGCGTCGCGGGTGCGCCCCAGGCCTGCGTCCCGTCGAGCCACGCCGCGCGCCGCAGGGCCCAGTCCTGCACCTCCTGCACCTGGCCGCGCCACGTGCCCGTCGTCGAGGTGATGAACGGCCCCACCATCCGGGTGGTCAGGCGCGGGTAGCGCCGGACGTCGCGCGCGGCGGCGTCCTCCACCTGTGCGGACAGGGTGGCGACGCGCTGGCGCAGCGCCGCGTCGGAGAGCGGGCCGCGCCGCAGCTCCTGCCAGCGTGCGCGCACCTGGTTCGCGAACGCCGGGTCCGCCAGCAGGATCGAGAACCAGTCCGTCGCGACGGGCTGCCGCGTCTGCTGGTACTGCCAGCCGGACGTCTGCTCGTTGCCGAAGTACCCGCCGACGCCGAACGTGAGGTCGAAGTCCCACAGCGGTCCGGCGGTGAGCAACCCCCCGCGGTCCTTGTAGAGGTAGAGGCTCCGGTAGTACGCGTCCATGTTCCGGCTGAGCTCGTTGACGATCACGAGGTCGACGAACGAGCCGACGTCGATGAGCGACGGGTACCCGGTGGCGGGGTCGGCCCGGCCCGGCCCGTGCAGCACGTCGTGCAGCCGCTGGACGTACCCCGTGATGTACGCCTGCTGCTGCGCGACCAGGTCGTCCGGGTCGTGCACCTCGAGATCGGTCCAGCACGTCGCCGCGGCGCCGGTGCAGCGCAGCGTCGGACCCTCGGTGGCCATCCACTCGAACTTGAGGACGTACCCGCCCTCGACGGCGGGTGCCGTGACGTCGTCGGCGTCCAGCTTCTTCAGGTCCAGCCGGTTCTTCTGGTTCTTGATCGTCTCGAGGAGCAGGTACACGCCGCGGTAGTCGTCCGCCGCGACGGGGGCGGCGTCGTCGTTCACGTAGACCTCGACGAGCCGGTAGCGCGGCACGTCGAGGCCCATCTCGCGGCCGAGGTCGAGGACGAGCGCCTCGCGGATCAGCGACTTGTCCGCGTACGGGCCGCGCAGTACCCAGTCCGACTCGGCGGGCATGCCGAAGAACGGCAGGTCGAGGTCGTCGTCGGCCGCGTCACGCAGCTCCAGGCGGTACGGCTTCTTGTCGAACATGCGGCTGGACTGCCCCCGCAGCCGGTAGCCCGCGCGGCCGACGAGCGTCGGCTCCGCGGTCAGCGAGGTCGTGCCGCCGGAGGGCTGGAACTCCATGGCCGCGACCGAGTGGTAGTCGTCCGCGACCGGCCCGCGCCCGTAGGAGTCGAGCAGCAGCACCGGGAGGTCGTGCGCGGTGGTCACGGCGGTCGCGACGTACTGCGCGGTGCCGGCCTCGCCCGCCGGCGTGCCGCCCGTGAACGCCTGGGCGCGCACCTCGGTGCTGCGCGTCAGGCGCAGCGGCGCGGTGTACGCGGCGGAGGAGGCGGTCGGCGCGGAGCCGTCGGTCGTGTAGCGCACGACGGCGCCCGCCACCGGCGTGCCGAGGGCGACGGACACCTCGCCGGTGAAGGTGCCGGGCGGCACCGAGAAGGTGACGTCGCCCTGCAGGCCGGTGTCGACGGCGGCGGGCGCCGGTGCGGCGGGTGCCGGTACCGCGGCGGGTGCGGGCGCCGCGGC
>NZ_JBFTEP010000078.1:0-17759 GCF_047229365.1 Cellulomonas pasadenensis
GAGCAGGCCGGCGGCACCGGTGCGCCCCGCCCGCAGCCGCAGGAACGCGTCGGCGTCGGGGCCCCCGGGCACGCGCCGCGGCAGCGAGTCGACCGCGACGAGCCACTCGGGCCAGCCGAGCGCCCGCGCGAGCGCCATGAGCCGCTCCGACTCGTGCTCCGACTCGCCGAGCTCCTCGCCGAGGAGCTCGCCGACCTCGTCGGCCGCCTCGGGCCGCCCGGCGAGCGCGGCGAGCGCCGGTGCCTGGTGGACGCCGGTCGGTCCCGACCACGCCGCGGTCTCGTCGTCGGGGTCGGCCACCGACGGGTCGGAGACGTACTCGGCGACGACGTCCGTGCCGTCCCACGCCCACAGCTGCAGCAGCTCGTCGCGGGTCACGATCACGACCACCACGGGCGTTCCCACCCGGGCCGACAGCGTGCCCGCGACCTCCTCGACGTGCTGGCGCCGGGCGGCGACGTGGCCGAGCGGTGCCTCGGGCACCGCGACGACCCAGCCGGCGTCGACCGGCCCGACCCAGCCGGAGAACCGCTCGCCGGTGAGCGCGTCGACCACGGCGTCGCGGTCGGCGCGCGTGAGGACGACGGCGTAGGTGAGGCCCTCCGAGCGGTCGACGTCGGTCCCGAAGATCGTCATGGGCCCGAGTCTGGCACCGTCAGGACGAGACGTCCGCCGTGGTGAACCGCGCCCACGCGAGCGACCCGAACACCGCGACCCAGCCGGCCTGCACCGCCAGCCCCTGCAGCAGCACGCCCGCGTCGGGCTGGATGCGCAGCATCTCGGCGAAGTCGAACCAGTGCGTGGTGAGCAGCGCCGGGTGGATCGCGTCGAGCTGGGGCAGCTGCGTCAGCACGCTGGAGACGACGGCCACGACGACGGTCGCCGCCATGGCGCCGACCGGCACCTCGGTGAGCGTGGAGAAGAACAGGCCGACGGCGACGAGCCCGGTCATCGACAGGCCGACGTACGCGACCACGCCCACGACGCGGAGCACGCCGGCCGACAGCGGGATGGTGTCGCCCGACAGGAGCGTGAGGTCGCCCAGGCCGAACAGCGCGGCGCCGACCATGAGCCCGACGACCGCGATGGCCAGCACCGCCGCCGCGGCGAACGCGAGCGCGGCGGCCGCCTTGACGAGCAGCAGCCGCGTCCGTCCCACCGGGACGACGAGCAGGTAGCGCAGCGTGCCGGCGGCGGCCTCGCCCGCGACCGCGTCGCCCGACGCGATGCCGATCGTCAGCGGCAGGAGGAACGGCAGGCACAGGAACAGGGACGCCACGACGAGGAACAGGCCGTTGCCGGTCACGCGCGTGACGAAGGGCGGGCCCTGCCCGGCGAGCGCGGAGTCCTGCGTGAGGAACAGCACGAGCGCGAGGAGCACCGGGACGAGCGCGAGGCCGACGAGCAGCACGACGTTGCGCCGTCGCCCCAGCACGAGCCGCAGCTCGGAGCGCAGCAGGCGGGCCAGGGCGCCGCGGCGGTGCCCGTCCGGCGTCACGTCGGGTGCCGTGGTGGGCGGGGTGACGGCGCCGGGCGCGGTCGTGTCAGCGGGCGACATCGAAGCCCTCCCCGGTCAGGTCCACGAACAGCTCCTCGAGCGACGGGCGCCGCACCTCGAACGCGACGAGGTCGACGCCGGCGCGCACCAGCGCGGCGGCGACGTCCTGCGGCGGCGGCGCGGCGTCGGGCAGGCCCGCGACGAGCGTGGGCTCGTCGGCGGGCGCGGGCGCGCGGCCGTCGACGCGGGCGTCCGGCAGGCCGAGGCGGCGGAGCTCGGCCAGCCCCGGCTCCACGCCGCGCGGCGTCGTGCGGACGACGACGTGCACGCCGCGCCGGGCCGTGAGCTCCGCGCGCGGGCCCTGCAGCAGGAGGCGGCCGCGTCCCATGATCCCGACGTGCGTGCACACCTGCTCGATCTCCGTGAGCAGGTGCGACGACACGAGCACGGTCGCGCCGCCGTCGGCCAGCTCGCGCACGAGGTGGCGCACCTCGCGGGTGCCCTGCGGGTCCAGGCCGTTGGTCGGCTCGTCGAGCACGAGCAGGTCGCGGGGCCGGAGCAGCGCCGCGGCGAGGCCGAGGCGCTGCTTCATGCCGAGCGAGTACTGGCGGTAGCGCTTGTCCGCGGCGGCCGCGAGGCCGACCCGCTCGAGGGCGTCGGCGGTGCGCCGCGCCCGCGTGCGGGGGTCGGTCGTCGCGTCGGCGGCGTCGACGCGCGCCAGGTTGGCGCGGCCGGAGAGGTAGGGGTGGAACGCCGGTCCCTCGACGAGCGCCCCGACGCGCGGCAGGACGCGACCCGCCGCGTCGGGCATGGGGGCGCCGAGCAGGTGCACGGTGCCGGCGGTGGGGCGCACGAGCCCGAGCAGCATGCGGATCGTCGTCGTCTTGCCCGAGCCGTTGGGCCCGAGGAAGCCGAACACCGCACCGCGCGGCACGTGCAGGTCGAGGCCGTCGACCGCGACCTGCCCGGTCGCGAAGCGCTTCGTCAGGCCGTGGGTCCGGATCGCGTCCGCGGTGTCGGCGTGCGGGCCGGACGTGGTGATCGCGGGCCCGCGCCCGTCGGCGGGCCGGGGGGCGTCCTGCGTGCGGCTCACCGCACCAGACTGCCCCGCGGCCGCCGCCGGGCGCGCGCCGGCCGCGCCGGTGGTGGTCACGACCGGCTCAGCCGGCGAGGTCGAGCAGCGTCTGCGCCGGCACCGCGCCGGCCAGCACGCGGCCGTCGTCGAGCACCAGCACGGAGAGCAGCGACGACTCGAGCAGGCGGCCGCCGGGGACGGGCGTCGTCAGCTCGTCGTACAGCGCCTGCTGGTCGAGGTCGGGCACCGGGCCCTCGCCGTCCGCGGGCACGAACTGGTCGAGCAGCTGCTGCGCGCCCTCGGACGAGCCGAAGGTCGTGTCGGGCACGGCCATCTCGGCGAGCGCGGCGGGGTCGGCGGCCAGCAGGCCCGCGACGTCGACACCGGCCAGCTGCACGACCGCGTCCCAGCCGTCGCCCGTCACCGTGACGCCCTCCGGCAGCGGCGGGGTGGCCGTCGGGTCCTCGAGCGCCTCGGTCAGCGCCTGCGGGTCCGGGGCGCCGGCGGGCAGCTCCGCCGGCTGCTCGGGCAGCGGCACGACGACGTCGCGCACGCTCGCACCGGGCGGCGGGGAGAAGGTGAGCACGGCGTCGGACGGCGCGGCGAACGTCACGTCGGTGAAGCCCACCTCGAGGGCGGGTGTGGCCGCGTCGTCGCTGCCCCAGACCTGCACGCGCAGCGGCGTCCACGTCGCTGCGTCCACCGCCACCACGATGCGGCCCACGAGGGTGTCGGCGCCGCGGGGCGTCACGACCACCTGGTACGCGTCGCGGCCGGCGACGGTCGTGGCCGCGTCGACGCCGACGGTCGCGTGCTGCTCGGCACGGGTCAGCGCGGCGCGGCCGAGCTCCTCGGGCGTCGGCAGGTCGCCCGCGACGGGCGGTGCGGCGGCGTGCGCGTCGACCATGGCGTCGAGCCGCGCGCGGTCGGCGTCGGACAGCGCGTAGTGCACGACCGCGTCGTCGGAGGACGAGTACGTCCACGCCTCCGGGCCGTCGGCGACGACCGAGTACTCCGAGGCCTGGCCGAGCAGCGACACGCGCGAGCGCTCCGCGCCGTCGGACCACACGCGCAGCGTCGACGAGCCGCCCAGCAGGCCGATCGGGTCCGCGCCGCCGACCTCGACGAGCGACAGGTCCGGCAGGCCGAGCCGGGCGGTGTGCACGACGGTGCCCGAGAGCGCCTGCGGCTCCGCCTCGACGACGCGGGCGAGCAGCTCCTCGGGCGTGACCTCGGGCAGGCCCCCCGTGCCGGCCGTGGCGAGCAGCGGCGGGGCGGCGAAGGCGGCGCCGACCGCGACGGCCGCGACGGCGGGGACGGCCCACCGCGCGCGGTGCCGGCGCACGGGGGCGGGGGAGTCGGCGGCCCGGTCGCCGGGCGCGGGGGCGGTGGTGTCCATGCCGACCACTGTCGTCCCCCACCACTGAGCACACCCTGAGAGGCACGCCGGCCCGTCCGCGCCGTGCGGCCCGCCCGGCGCCCCGCGCGGTGGGATGCTGCCGGGATGCGGGTGCTGCTGGTCGACGACGAGGTGGGGCTGACGCGCGCCCTGCGCCGGGGCCTGGCGGCGGAGGGGTTCACGGTCGACGTCGCGCACGACGGCGAGACGGGCCTGCGCCTGGCCACCGACGGCGAGTACGACGTGCTCGTCGTCGACGTGATGCTCCCGCGCCGGCACGGGTACGACGTCGTCACGACCCTGCGCGAGCGTGAGGTGTGGACGCCCGTGCTCATGCTGTCGGCCAAGGACGGCGAGCACGACGTGGCCGACGGCCTCGACGTGGGCGCCGACGACTACCTGACCAAGCCGTTCTCGTTCGTCGTGCTCGTCGCGCGCCTGCGCGCGCTCGTGCGCCGCCCGGTCGCGCCGCGGCCCGCCGTGCTCCGTGCCGGCGCCCTCGCGCTCGACCCCGCCACGCGCGAGGTCACGCGCGACGGGGCGCCCGTCGACCTCACGGTGCGCGAGACCGCGCTGCTGGAGTACCTGCTGCGGCACGGCGACCGGGTCGTCGGCAAGCTCGAGCTGCTCGACCACGTGTTCGACACCGGCGGCGAGGACCCGAACGTGGTCGAGGTCTACGTCGGCTACCTGCGCCGCAAGCTCGGCAAGGACGCGGTCGCGACCGTGCGCGGCGCGGGGTACCGGATCGGCGCGGCGGCGCCGGTGGCGCCGGCCACGTGAGCGCGCGCGGGCGGGCCGACGGCCGCGGACCCTCGACGCTGTCGCTGCGGGACCGCCTCACGCTGCTGGCCACGGGCGTCGTCGCCGTCGCGCTCGTCGCCGGGGCGCTGGCCCTGTCCGCCGTCATCGGCGCGAGCCGGGTCGCGGCCCTCGACGACGTCGTGCGGGCACGCGCGGCGACCGTCACGGCCCTCGTCGCGGACGACCGCGTGCCCGACCCGCTGCCCGTCGCCGAGCCGGGCGAGGTCGCGCAGGTGCTCGACGCCGGCGGGGGCGTCGTCGCGTCGTCCGCCACCGCCAGCCGCACGCTGCCCGTGCTCGACGCCGCGACGGTGGCGGCGTGGCGTCGCGACGCCGGCGACGGCGTCCTGGTGCGCACCACCGGCGCGAGCGCGTACGACGCGCAGGCCCGCGTCGCGGTCCGCGCCGTGACGCTCGACGGCGCCCCCGCGACCGTCGTCGCGAGCGTGCCGCTCGACGAGGTGCGCGGCGTGCTCGACGCGACGCGCCTCGCGCTCCTGCTCGTCGTGCCCGTGCTCACGCTCGGTGTCGCGCTGCTCGTGCGCACCCTGCTGGGGCGCGCGCTCGCGCCCGTCGAGGACCTGCGGGCCGCGGCGGACCGGGTCGCGCTCGCGGGCGGCCCGGGGTCGTTGCCCGTCCCGGCCGCCGACGACGAGCTCGCCGCCCTCGCGCGCACCCTCAACGCGATGCTCGACCGCCTCGAGGCGTCGGCCGCGCGGCAGCGCGCGTTCGTCGCCGACGCCGCCCACGAGCTGCGCTCGCCCGTGGCGGCGGCGCGCGCCGCCGTCGAGGTCGCCCGCGCCCACCCCGACGCGTACCCGGTCGACGAGCTGCTCGCCGATCTCGCGCCGGAGGTGGCGCGCATGCAGGCGCTCGTCGACGACCTGCTCGTGCTCGCGCGCGTCGGGGCGACGTCCGCGCCCCGCGCGCCGGTCGACCTGGCCGCTGCCGCCGGGGAGGCGGCGGCGTCCGCGGCCCCGGCGGCGGACGCGCACGCGGTGGCGCTCGAGCTGGTCGGCGCCGGCAGCGCGCTCGGCACCGACGACGGCGTGCGACGCGTGCTGCGCAACCTCGTCGCGAACGCCGCCCGGCACGCGGCGACCCGCGTGCAGGTCACCGTCGCACCGGCGCGCGTGACGGTCGACGACGACGGGCCCGGCATCGCGCCGGCGGACCGCGAGCGGGTCTTCGAGCGGTTCGTGCGCCTCGACGACGCCCGCGTCCGCGACGCGGGCGGGTCGGGCCTCGGCCTGGCGATCGCCCGTGAGGTCGCCCGCGACCTCGGCGGCGACGTCGTGCTGGGCGACGCCCCGGCGGGCGGCCTGCGGGCCGTCGTCACCCTGCCGGCCGTGCCGGCCGCCACGCCGCGGGTGCGGACGCCCGGCGCGGGGGCGGATGATGGGTCGTCCCGCGGGCGACCCCCGCGCACCCCGACCCCGGAGACCACGTGACCGTCGACGACCGGCCCGACGCACGCCCCGACCGCCCCACGGACCCCACCGGGCCGACCGGGCCCCGCGGCGTCGAGGCCACCCCCGCTCCCTCGCACGCCCGGCCGCGGGGTACCGCGGACGACCGCCACGGCCCCGCGGACCTGCGGCGGCTCGAGGACGACGCGGTGGCGCTGGTGCGCCGGTGGCTCGACGCGAGCGCGGCGGAGCCGGTCGACACGGCGGCGCAGCAGCTCGCGGACGTGCTCGCCGACCCCGACGGGCTCGCCTTCACCGTGGGCTTCGTCGACCGGGTGGTACGCCCCGAGGACGACCGCGTGGCCGCGCGCGAGCTCGCCGCGCTCGCGGCGTCCGCGCCCGCCTTCCTCGCACCGCACCTGCGCCTCGGCGTGCGGGCGGGCGCGCTCGCGGCGCGCGTCGCACCGGGCCTCGTCGTGCCGGTCGTGCGCCGTGCGCTGCGGGCGATGGTCGGGCACCTGCTCGTCGACGCGTCCGAGGCGCGCCTCGGCGCCGCGATCGCGCGGCTGCGACGGCCCGGGGTGCAGCTCAACCTCAACCTGCTCGGCGAGGCCGTGCTCGGCCGGCGCGAGGCGGACCGGCGCCTGGCGGGCATCCGGGCGCTGGTCGAGCGCGACGACGTCGACTACGTGTCCGTCAAGGTGTCGGCCGCGGTCGCCCCGCACGCGCCGTACGCGTTCGACGAGACCGTCGACGAGGTCGTCGCCCGGCTCGCGCCGCTCTACGACCGCGCGGCCGCCACGGGCACGTTCGTCAACCTCGACATGGAGGAGTACCGCGACCTGGACCTGACGGTCGCGGTGTTCACGCGCCTGCTCGACCGTCCCGAGCTGCTCGGCTGGTCGGGCGGCATCGTGCTCCAGGCGTACCTGCCGGACGCGGTGGGCGCGATGCTGCGCCTGCAGGAGTGGGCCGCGGCCCGCCGCGCGCGGGGCGGTGCCCCGGTCAAGGTGCGGCTCGTCAAGGGCGCGAACCTGCCCATGGAGCGCGTCGAGGCCGCGATGCACGGCTGGCTCACGGCCACGTGGCCCACCAAGCAGGAGACGGACACCCAGTACAAGCGCGTGCTCGACGTCGCGCTGCGCCCCGACGCGGTGGACGCCGTCCGGCTCGGCGTCGCCGGCCACAACCTGTTCGACCTCGCGCTCGCGTGGCTGCTCGCCGGCGCGCGCGGCGTCCGGGACGCGATGGACGTCGAGATGCTGCTCGGCATGGCGCAGGCGCAGGCCGAGGTGGTGCGCCGCGACGTCGGCCGCCTGCTGCTGTACGTGCCCGTCGTCCACCCGCGTGAGTTCGACGTCGCGATCGCCTACCTCGTGCGGCGGCTCGAGGAGGGCGCCAGCCCCGAGAACTTCCTGTCGGCCGCGTTCGACCTGGCCGACGACGCCTCCGCGTTCGAGCGCGAGCGCGCCCGGTTCTCCGCGTCGCTGCGGGCGCTCGACGACGCGGTGCCGGCGCCGCGGCGCACCCAGGACCGCCGACGCCCCCCGGAGCCGGTCGGCGAGGCGCCCTTCGCGAACGCGCCCGACACCGACCCGGCGCTGCCCGCGAACCGGGAGTGGGGCCGCGCGGTGCTGGCCCGCGCGGCGCGCTCGGCGCTCGGCGTCGACACGCTCGCGGCCGCGCGCCTGGACGACGCGGACGCGCTCGACCGCGTGCTCGCCACGGCCGTCGGTGCCGCCGACGCGTGGGCGGCCCGCGGCGGCCGCGGGCGCCGCGCGGTGCTGCGCGCCGCGGCGGACGCCCTCGAGGGGCGTCGCGCGGACCTGCTCGAGGTCATGGCGGCGGAGGCCGGCAAGACGCTCGACCAGGGCGACCCCGAGGTGTCCGAGGCGGTCGACTTCGCGCGGTACTACGCCGACCTGGCGCGCGGCCTCGAGCAGGTGCCCGGTGCGCGCTTCGCCCCCGCGCGCCTGACCGTCGTCACCCCGCCGTGGAACTTCCCCGTCGCGATCCCCGCGGGGTCGGTGCTGGCCGCGCTCGCCGCCGGGTCGGCGGTCGTGCTGAAGCCGGCGCCGCCCGCGCGCCGCTGCGGCGCGGTGCTCGCCGAGACGCTGTGGGCCGCGGGGGTGCCGCGCGACGTGCTGCAGCTCGTCGACGTCGACGAGCGCACGCTCGGCTCGGCGCTCGTCGCGGACCCGCGCGTCGACCGCGTGGTGCTGACCGGGTCGTGGGAGACCGCGGAGCTGTTCCGCTCGCTCCGTCCCGACCTGCCGCTGCTCGCCGAGACGTCGGGCAAGAACGCGATCGTCGTGACGCCGTCGGCCGACCTCGACCTCGCCGTGCGGGACGTCGTGGCGTCGGCGTTCGGGCACGCCGGGCAGAAGTGCTCGGCCGCGTCCCTCGTCGTGCTCGTCGGGTCGGTCGCGCGCTCGCGCCGGTTCCGCACGCAGCTGCTCGACGCCGTGACGTCGCTGCGCGTCGGACCGCCGGACGACCCCACCACCCAGATGGGCCCGCTCGTCGAGCCGGCGTCGGGCAAGCTGCTCGACGGGCTGACGACGCTCGGCCCCGGGGAGCGCTGGGCCGTCGAGCCGCGGCGGCTCGACGCCGAGGGTCGGCTCTGGACGCCCGGCGTGCGGGTCGGCGTGCGGCCGGGCTCGGACGCGCACCGCACGGAGTGGTTCGGTCCCGTGCTCGCCGTGATGACGGCGGGCACGCTGGACGAGGCGATCGCGCTGCAGAACGACGTCGACTACGGCCTCACGGCGGGGCTGCACTCGCTCGACGAGGACGAGATCACGCACTGGCTCGCGCACGTCGAGGCCGGCAACGTGTACGTCAACCGTGGCATCACCGGCGCGATCGTGCGGCGCCAGCCGTTCGGCGGGTGGAAGCGGTCGGTCGTCGGCCCGACGACCAAGGCCGGCGGGCCGCACTACCTGTTCGGCTTCGGCACGTGGCACGACGACCCGGCGACGGCGGGGCACGCGGCGGCGCCGCTGCCGGCCCCCGTGACGCGCCTGCTCGACGCGGCCGCGGCGGCTGCGCTGCCCGCGCCGGACCTGCGCGCGGTCCGTCACGCCGCGGCCGCCGCCGCCCACGTGTGGGCCACCGACCTCGGCGTGCCGACCGACGTCAGCGCGCTCGAGCCCGAGCGCGACGTGCTGCGGCACCTGCCCGTGCCCGTGCACGTGCGCCTCGCCGAGGGCGTGCCCGTCGCCGACCTGCTGCGCGTGCTGGCCGCGGGCCTCACCGCCGGTGCGACCGGGGAGGTGAGCGTCCCGGCGCCGCTGCCCGACGCGCTCACCGCGGCGGTTTCCGCCGCAGGGTTCGACGTGCACGTGCAGGACGACGCGGCGTGGGCGGGCGACCTGCCGCACGTGCCGGCCGGGCGCGTCCGGCTCGTGGGCGGGGACGTCGCCGGGGCCGCGCACGCCGCCGAGGGGCGGGCCGACCTCACCGTGCACGGCGGCCCGGTCACGTCGTCCGGGCTCGTCGAGCTGCTGCCGTTCGTGCGGGAGCAGGCCGTCAGCGTGACCGCGCACCGGTTCGGCACCCCGGACCCGCTCGCGGACCGGGTGGTGGAGGCGCTGTGATCCCGCTGCCGAGCGGCCTCAACATCCGCATCGACCGCCTGCGCCTGCAGGGCGCGCCGGTGCGCACGTGGACGACCTGGCAGGACGGCATGGACCGCGTGCCGCCGGCGGAGCGCCGCGACGTCGTGCTCGTGCACGGCATCGGCGTCAGCTCGCGGTACTTCGGCCCGCTCGCCGCCGCGCTCGGGCAGCGCGGCGTCGTGCACATGATCGACCTGCCCGGGTTCGGCGACGTGCCGCACCCCGACCGGCGCCTCGACGTGGAGGACTTCGCGTCGGTCGTCGCCGCGTGGCTGCGCCACGTCGGCCTGGTGCGGCCCACCGTCGTCGGCCACTCGATGGGCGCGCAGGTGGTGACCGAGCTGGCGGCGAAGTCGCCCGAGCTCGCCGGGCACGTCGTCCTGGTCGGGCCGACGACGGACCCGTCGGCGCGGTCCGTCGTGCGGCAGGGCCTGCGGCTGGCGCGGGCGTCGGTGCACGAGTCGCGGCGCACCCGCCACACCATCGCCCTCGACTACGTGCTGTCGGGCCCCTACTGGTACGCGAAGGTGCTGCCCAGCATGATCGCGTACCGCACCGAGGAGCGGATCGCGCAGGTGCCGGCCCCGGTCCTGGTCGTGCGCGGCGAGCACGACGCGATCGCCCCCCGGGAGTGGGTGCGACAGGTCGCCGCGGCGGCGCCGGACGGCCGGTGGGCCGAGGTCGCCGGGGCGGCGCACGCCGTGTTCGCGGACCACGCCGCTGAGGTGGCCGCCCTGGTCCGGGCGCACCAGGATCGGTGAGGAGCGCCCGCCCGGGCGCGGGGGAGGTGCCCGTGCAGGACCCGGTCGCGCAGGACGAGCTGCGGCGCACGGACACGGCGGCGCGCACCGCGGTGGGCCGCGACGTGCCGCCGCAGGAGCAGGAGGCCGGCGTGCGCGTCGGCTGGCGCCGCCGCGTGCAGCAGGCCGTCGCGTGGGGGCGGGACTACGCGTGGATCGCCGCCGCGCAGGTCGCGGCCACGCTGCGGCAGCCGCCCGCGGACGACCTCGCGACCGGCACGCGCACGCCCGTGCTGCTGCTGCCCGGCATCTACGAGACCTGGCCCGTCATGGACGGGGTCGTGCGGTACCTGCACGACGAGGGGCACCCCGTGCACGCCGTCCCCGCGCTCGGGTACAACGGCCGCACGCTCGAGGAGTCCGCGCAGCGGGTCGTGGACCGGCTCGCCGAGCTCGAGCTCGACGAGGTCGTCCTCGTCGCCCACTCCAAGGGCGGGCTCATCGGCAAGCTCGTGCTCGGGACGCCCGGCGTCGGGGACCGGGTGGCCGGCATGGTGGCCGTGAACACGCCGTTCTCGGGGTCGGTGTACGCGCGCTGGTTCCCGGTGCGGGCGGTGCGGGCGCTGTCGCCGCAGGACCCGCACGTGCTCGCCCTCGCCCGGCAGGTCGCCGCGAACGGCCGCATCTGGTCGGTGTTCGCGCGGTTCGACCCGCACGTGCCGGGCGGCAGCGAGCTGCCCGGCGCGGTGAACGTGCGCGTGCCCGTCGACGGGCACTTCCGCGCCCTCGGCGACGCGCGCGTGCACGCGGCCGTGCTCGACGGCGTCGGGCGGCTGGCCGCGGCGTGGCACGAGCGCCGCGCGGTGCCGGCCAGCGCCGCCGCCGTCGACGCCGTCCGGGCCGCGCAGGGCGTGCCGGGAGCCGGCGACGTCGCGGGCAGCGGGATGGTGGCGACCGCCGTGGAGGTCGTCGAGGCGGCCGCGGCGGCACCGACCGCGCCGGGGGACCGCGTCACGGACCCCGGCACGGACCCCGGCACGGACCCCGGGACGGTGCCGGACGCGGAGCGGCCCGCCGACGTGGACGTCGACGGGCCGCGGGACCGCGGGGTCTGAGCGGTCAGTGCCCGACGGGCCGCTCGGCACCCTCGGGCGCGGGCCGCACGAGCAGCGCGGCCGCGATCGCGGGCAGGGACAGCACCGCACCCAGCAGGAACGCCCCGCGCACACCGCCCGCCGTGGCGGTGACCGCGTCTGCGCCGTCCGTGGCCAGCCCCGTCGAGACGGCCGTGAGCACCGTGACGAACACGGCCGTGCCGGCGGCGCCCGCCACCTGCTGCACCGTGCCGATGACCGCGCTGCCGTGCGAGTACAGCCGCTGCGGCACGGAGCCGAGCGCGGACGTGAACAGCGGCGTGAAGACGAGCGCGAGGCCCGCCGACATGGTCAGGTGCGCGGCGACGAGGACCCACGGCGAGCCGCCCTCGCGCAGCAGCAGGGCCATGCCCCACACCGCCACGGACACCAGCGTCGTGCCGGGCACGAGGAGCGGCCGCGGGCCGACCCGGTCGTACGCGCGACCCACCAGCGGCGCGAGCAGCCCCATGAGCAGCCCGCCGGGCAGCAGGAGCAGGCCGGTGCGCAGCGTGTCGAGGCCGAGCACGTCCTGCGCGTAGATGGGCAGCATGATGATCGAGCCGAACAGCGACATCATCATGACCGCCATCAGCGCGACGCCGACCGCGAACGTGCGGTTGCGGAACGTGCGCAGGTCCAGCAGCGCGTCGTCCCGGCGCTGCAGGCGCAGCTGCCGCGCGACGAACACGCCGAGGCCGGCGAGGCCGACGACGAGTGCGCCCACCGTGGTCGGCTCGACCCCGCCCTGCGCGGCCTCGCCGATGTGCGAGAGGCCGAACACCAGCCCGCCGAACCCGACGGCCGACAGCGCGACCGACACCAGGTCGACGCGCGCGTGGCGCGGTTCGGTGACGTCCGGGAGCCGCAGCGCGCCGAGGACGAGCGCGGCGACCGCGATCGGGAGCACGAGCCCGAACATCCACCGCCAGGTCAGCACGGAGAGGATGAGGCCGGAGACGGTCGGGCCGATCGCCGGCGCGACGGAGATCACGACGGAGATGTTGCCCATCGTGCGGCCGCGGCCCTCGGGCGGCGTCACGTTCATGACCGTCGTCATGAGCAGCGGCAGCATGACGGCGGTGCCGAGCGCCTGCACGACGCGGCCCGCGAGCAGCAGCTCGAACCCGGGTGCCACCGCGCAGACGAGCGTGCCCAGCGAGAACGCGCCCATGGCGCCGAGGTACGCCTGCCGCGTGGTGAGGCGCTGCAGCAGGAACCCCGTCACGGGGATGACGACGGCCATCGTCAGCAGGAAGCCGGTGGTCAGCCACTGCGCGGCCGACGCGGTGACGCCCAGGTCGTCCCGCAGGCGGGGCAGCGCGACGCCCATGATCGTCTCGTTGAGGATGACGACGAAGGTCGAGACGAGGAGCAGCACGACCGCGAGGCGGTCGCGCGCGGACATGGTCGCCGGGGCCGACGCGTCAGCGGTGCCGACCGGACCGGCGGGAGCCGGTGCCGGCGTCGCCGGGCGGTCGTCGACCGTGGCGGTCGAGGCGTCGAGGTGCTGGTCGGTCACGGGTCCACCTGTCGTTCGAGGGTCCTGCGGTGCGCGGGCGCGCGGGAGCCGCCGGGCGGCGGCCACGTCGTCGGGGGGAGGACGAAAGTCTCTGGCGACAACCCCGCCGAGGTCGAGGTGATTCCGCGTCGGTGATCTCCGCGTGGTCGTCCCGCGTCGCCGGGCCTCGTCGCCCACCCGCTGCCGACCGGTCGCGCGCGGCGAACTCATCGGGGTGGTGGCGCGGAACCGTGCCACCACCCCGACGACGGTCGTGCGGGTCGCTCAGCGTGCGGGCGCGAGCACCCGGTCCAGCAGGCCGAGGACCACCGCCGCGGACCGCTCCGCGGCGTCGTCGACGTGCGCGTCGAAGTCGACGCCCGCGATCGGGCCGCAGAGGTCCGAGATGCCGCGGACCGACAGGAACGGCACGCCGAGCAGGTGCGCGGCCTGCGCGAGCGCCGCCGTCTCCATGTCGCACGCGAGGGCGTCGGGGAACGCCGCGCGCAGCGGCTCCACGCGCGCGGCGTCCACGAAGACGTCGCTCGACAGGATCGTGCCCGTACGGACCGTGAGGTCGCCCGGGTCCACGTCCGCGACGGCGGCGAGCAGCGCCGGGTCGGCGTCGTAGCGCACCGGCATGCCCGGCACCTGGCCCAGCGCGTAGCCGAAGACGCGCGCGTCCGCGGCGCCGTAGGTCGTCGACGCGCCCACGACGACGTCGCCGACGCGCACCTCGAGGCCCATGCCGCCGGCGGACCCGGCGCTCACGACGACCCGCGGCGTGTGCTCGGCGAGCGCGAGGGCGGCGGCCGTCGCGGAGTTGACCAGGCCGATGCCGCACGTGACGAGCAGCACCCGGGCGTCACCGACGTGGAGCAGGCGCCGGCGCGCGCCCGCGACCTCGGTCTCGTCGCCCACGGACGTCGCGCGCTCGAGGAACGGCGACGCCTCGACGCCCATCGCCGTGACGACGACGGCGTCGACGCTCACGCGGTGACCTGCGCCCAGCCGGCCCGCTCCGCGAGGAACGCCCGGGCGACGTCCTGCGCGCCCTCCAGCGTGTGGTTGGCGCCCCAGCCGCACTGCACCTCGTTGGCGGCCGGCACCTCGGTGGCGCCGAGGACGTCCTCGAGCGTCGCGGCGACGAGCTCCTCGACCTCCGCCTGCTCCCAGCGGCCCTCGAGCATGAGGTAGAAGCCCGTCTGGCAGCCCATCGGGGAGAAGTCGAGGACGCGGTCGCTGTGGTTGCGCGAGTGCTCGGCGAACAGGTGCTCGAGGGAGTGCACGGACGGCATCTCGAGGTACCCGTGGTTCGGCTGCGCGAAGCGCACGTCGAACTTGCTGATCACGTCGCCGTGCGGCAGCTCCTTGAGGTCCGCGAGGCGGATGTACGGCGCGGCGACGGTGCGGTGGTCCAGGTTGAAGGACTCGACGTTCATGCGAGGGGTGTCCACGCCACCAGTCTGCGCCATCCGGGCCGGGGTGCGCCGTGCGGTCCGGGGTGCGGTCGGCGGCCCGCCCGTCAGCGGACGCGGAGCTCGACCAGCACGCGCGGCAGCTCGTCGAGGAGCTCCCGGGCCAGGTAGCCGTGCGGGCCCACGCGTGCCGCGAGCCGGTCGCCCGCCGTGCCGTGCGCCTCGACGCCGAAGCACGCCGCCTGCGCCGCGTCGGCACCGCGCGCGAGCAGGCCGCCGACCGCGCCCGCCAGCACGTCGCCGCTGCCCGACGTGCCGAGGCCCGAGTAGCCCGTGGACGACTCCCACCGGCGGCCGTCCGGCGCCGCCACCCGGCCGGCGCACGCCACGACCACGCCGTACCGGTCGGCCGCGCGCGCGGCCGCGTCGTCCCCGGCGTCCTCGTCCGGGCCGTCCTCGTCGCCCAGCAGGTAGCCGACCTCGGTGCCGTTCGGCGTCAGGACGGCTCGGCCGCGGACCGCGTCCTGCAGGTCGTCCGCGTCGCGCAGCACCCCGAGCGCGAACGCGTCGAGCACGAGCGGCACGTTCCCGGCCGTGCCGGCCACGACCGCGCGCAGCAGCGCGAGCGTGCCCTCGGGGGTGTCGAGGCCCGGACCGACCACGACGACGTCCGCGCGCGCGAGCTCGCCGTCCAGCAGGCCGTCGCCGGCGCCCGTCACGGACCCCGACGCGTCCTCGGGCAGCCCCACCACGCCGGCCTCCGGCACGGCGACCGCGACGTGCGGCGCCACCGAGCCGGCCACCGCGAGCGTCAGCCGCCCCGCACCCACCCGCAGCGCGGCGAGCCCGGCCAGCATCGCGGCTCCCGGGGTGCCGCGGGCGCCGCCGACGACGCACACGCTCCCGCGCGCGTCCTTGCCGCCCGTCGGCTCGGGCAGGGGCCAGCCGCGCAGCCGCGCCGGGGTCAGCGGGCCGCCGCGGTCGGGTGCGCCGTGCGTGCCGCCGTCAGCCACCGGTGTCGTCCGTCCCCTCGTGCTCCGTCACGGCGGCGTCGAGCTCCGCCAGGTGACCCACCTCGTCGAACGCCGTGAGCAGCCACGCGCCGTCGACGCGGTCGAGCCGCGTCACCGACGCGTTGCGGATGCTGCGCTCGCGCACGACCGCCATGAGCGCGTCCTCGTCCATGGCCTCGAGCACGTAGCGCAGCAGCATGACCACGGCGTCGTGCGCGACGACCAGCACGCGCCGGCCGTCCTCCCGCTCGGCGAGGTCGCGCAGCAGCGCGCGCAGCCGCAGCGCCACGTCCGCCCACGACTCGCCCCCGGGCGGGCGGTGGTACATCTTGCCGAGCAGCCGGCGGCGCTCCGCCTCACCCGGGTGGCGCGCCTCCACGCCCGCGCGCGTGAGCCGGTCGAGCACCCCCAGCTCGCGGTCGCGCAGGCGCTCGTCGACACGCACCGGCACGTCCAGCCCGGCCGCCTCGAGCGCGGTCGCCGCCGTCTGCCGCGTGCGCACGTAGGGCGAGCACCACACGACCTCGGGCCGCTCGTCGACCGGCAGGCCGCCGAGCCAGACGCCCAGCGCACGGGCCTGCTCGCGGCCCCGGTCGGACAGCGGCGTGTCCGCGTCGCGCGTGTCGATCTCGACGACCTCGGCGCCGGCGCGCTCGGCCGCCGCCGCGGCGAGGTTGCCGACGCTCTCGCCGTGCCGGACCAGGACCAGGGACGCCGGTGCCGGTCCGCCCGGCGCCACGGCCGTCAGCGCCGGCCGCCGCGGTCGAGCGCGGGCAGGATCGTGGTCGGGATCGCGTACGCGAGCCCGAACGTGACGATGCCTGCTGCGCCGATCGCCATGCCGAGCAGGCCGTCGATGTCGAAGCCCCAGGCGATGAGGGCGAAGGAGCCCAGGAAGAAGACGAGCGACAGCACGCCGGCGGCCACCCGGCTGGGCGCCTCCGGGGCGGCGTCCTGGTGCGGCTCGGTCGTGTCGTACGCCATCGGGTCCTCCTGCGTCGTCCTCGGCCGCGGTGCTCCCGCGGGCGCCCCCAGTATCCCCGCGCGTACGGGGGTGGGGCATCCGGGGCGCCGCCGGGCGGGTCCCGGGCGGCGGGTGCGCGTACCGGTGGTCAGACCAGCGGGCGGGCGCGCGGGGCGCGCGGCCCGTACGCCGGCATCCGTCCGCGGTACGCGAGCTCGAGCAGGACGAGGACGCGCTGCCGGTGCCCGCGCCACGGCTCCAGCAGGCGCAGCATCCCGGCGTCGTCCGCGCGCCGGCCGGTCAGCGCCCACCCGACGAGGTGGCACAGGTGCGCGTCGCCGACCGACACGGCGTCGGGGTCGCCGAGCGCGCGCGACGTGACCTCGGCGACCGTCCACGGCCCGATGCCGCGCACGGTGAGCATCCGCCGGCCGAGCTCGTCCGCGCCGACGTCGGGGGTCAGTGCGTGCCCGACCTGCGCGGCGCGCCGCACGGCGTCGGAGCGCTGCGCGTCGACGCCCGCGCGCCGCCACTCCCACACGGGCAGGTCGCGCCACACCGCGGGCGGCGGCGCGACGCGCAGGCCGGCGGGTGCGGGCCCCGGCGCGGGCGTGCCGTGCCACGTGACGAGCCGCCGCCACGAGGCCTTCGCGTCGAGGCCGACCACGCGCTGCTCGAGCACGGCCGTCACGACGGTGTCCCACACGTCCCCGCTGCGGGCCAGCCGCACACCCGCGTACGTCCGCCGGGCGCGCGCGACCGCGGGGTGCAGGTGGTCGGCGAAGCCGTCCGCGTCGTCGAGGACGCCCAGCAGCCCGGGGGCGTCGGCGACGGCGTGCGCCGCGCCCGGCCCCCAGGCGTCCACCCGCACGGCGCCGGGCCCCGGCTGCAGCCGCACGGTCGCCGTGCCGGCGGGGCGGCGGACGGCGTGCCACACCGTGCCGTCCGCGGCGTGCTCCCACGTCGGGTCACCCGCGCCGCGGCGCAGCCGCCCCACCGTGCGGCGCAGGTCGACGTCCGGCGGCACGGGCACGACCGCGTGGACGTCACCGGTCGCCGACGCGTCCGCGACGGGGGTCGCGGCGGCGGAGGCGGTCGGGGGCACGGCACCAGGATGCACCCGCGCACCGACGTCCCCCTCCTGCGCCCGGGTCGCGGCCGCGCGCCACGGACGCGGGGGCGGCG
>NZ_JBFTEP010000079.1:0-17631 GCF_047229365.1 Cellulomonas pasadenensis
GGCCGACGCGCTGCCCGCTGACGCCCTCGCGCACGTGGGCGGCGGCTACGTCGTCGTCCACCCGGGCGCGTCGGTGCCGGCGCGCGCACCGGCGCCCGACCACGCCCGGGCGATCGTCGCGGCGCTCGCCGCCGCCGGCCGCACCGTGCTCGTCACCGGCGGACCCAACGAGCGGGATCTCGCCGCGCACGTCGCGGCCCGGCCGGACGGTGGGCCGGACGTCGGGGCGGCACCCGTCGTCGACGTCGCCGGCCGGACGTCGCTCGCCGGCCTCGCCGCCGTGCTCGCGGGCGCCGACGCCGTCGTCGTCGGCAACACGGGCCCGGCGCACCTGGCGGCCGCCGTCGGGGCGCCCGTCGTCTCGCTCTTCTCCCCCGTCGTCCCCGCCGACCGCTGGTCGCCGTGGGCGGTGCCGAGCGTCGTGCTCGGCGACCAGGAGGCGCCCTGCGCCGGGTCCCGGGCGCGCGAGTGCCCCGTGGCCGGCCACCCGTGCCTGTCGTCCGTCACGCCGGCGCAGGTGGTCGCCGCCGTCGACGCGCTCGCCGTGGCCTCCGCGCCCGCCGTCGAGCCCGTCGTCGGCGCGGTCGCCGACGTGCCCGCCGCACCCGAGGAGGTGGTCGCATGAGGATCCTCGCCTGGCACGTGCACGGCTCGTGGATGACGTCGTTCGTCCAGGGGCCGCACGAGTACCTCGTCCCCGTGGACGCCGACCGGTCGCCCGACGGCCTCGGCCGCGCCCGCACGTGGGACTGGCCCGCGAGCGTCCGCGAGGTGCCGCTCGAGCGCCTGCGCGACGAGCCGTTCGACCTCGTCCTGCTCCAGCGGCCGCGCGACCTCGAGCTGCTCGCGCGGTGGGCCGGCCTGCGCGCCGGCGTCGACGTGCCCGCCGTCTACGTCGAGCACAACACGCCCGTCGAGCACCCCGTCGCGACGCGGCACCTGCTCGCGGACCGCGACGACATCCCGGTCGTCCACGTCACCCGGTTCAACGCGCTGGTGTGGGACAACGGCCGCGCGCCCGTGACGGTCGTCGAGCACGGCGTGCCCGACCCCGGCCACCTGTGGACCGGGGAGCGCGAGCGCGTCGCGGCCGTCGTCAACGAACCCGTGCGGCGCTGGCGCGTCGCCGGCACCGACGTCCTCCTGCACGTCGCGGACCACGTGCCCGTCGAGGTGTACGGCATGGGCATGGCGTCGCTCGCCGAGCACCTGCCGGCCCACGCGGACCACCTGCACGACGACGTGCCGCAGGCGCGGATGCACCAGCAGCTCGCCGGCGCGCGCGCCTACCTGCACCCCTACCGGTGGACGAGCCTCGGCCTGTCCCTGGTGGAGGCCATGACCCTCGGCATGCCGGTGCTCGTGCTCGCCACCACGGCGGCGCCCGAGTCCGTGCCGGCCGCCGCGGGCGTCGTCAGCAGCGACCCGGCGGACCTCGTGGCCGCCGCCCGCCGCTGGCTCGCCGACCCGGCCGAGGCGAAGGAGCGCGGGCTCGCCGCCCGCGCCCACGCCCTCGAGCGGTTCGGCCTGGAGCGGTTCCTGTCCGACGTGGACGAGGTCATCGAGGGGGCGACGCGATGAGGATCGCGATGGTGTCGGAGCACGCGAGCCCGCTGGCGGTGCTGGGCGGCGTCGACGCGGGCGGCCAGAACGTCCACGTCGCCGCGCTGGCCGGCGCGCTGGCGGACCTGGGCCACGACGTGACCGTGTACACGCGGCGCGACGACCCGACCCTGCCCGAGCGCGTCCCCATGGCGCCCGGCGTCGAGGTCGTGCACGTGCCCGCCGGACCGCCGACCGCGGTGCCCAAGGACGACCTGCTGCCGTGGATGCCCGACCTCGGCACCTGGGTCGCCGACGACTGGGCCACCCGCGGCGCGCCGGACGTGGTGCACGCGCACTTCTGGATGTCGGGCCTCGCCGCCGTGCAGGCCGCGGAGGCGCACGGGGTGCCGACCGTGCAGACGTACCACGCCCTCGGCTCGGTCAAGCGGCGTCACCAGGGCGCCAAGGACACGAGCCCGTCCGGGCGGATCACCGCCGAGGCCGCGATCGGGCGCCGCGTCGACGCCGTCGTCGCGACCTGCAGCGACGAGGTGCGCGAGCTGACGCGGCTGGGCGTGCCGCCGGCGCGCGTGCGCGTCGTGCCCTGCGGCGTCGACGTCGACCACTTCCGCCCCGTGCGCGGCGCGACGGGCCCGTTCCCGCGCACGCGCCGGCACCGCCTCGTGTGCCTGGGCCGGCTCGTCGAGCGCAAGGGCGTCGACACCGTCCTGCACGCGCTCGCGGACCTGCCCGACACGGAGCTGCTCGTGGCGGGCGGTCCCGACGCCGCCGCGCTGCCGGCCGACCCGGAGGCGACGCGCCTGGCGGCGCTGGCGGCGGAGCTCGGCGTGGCCGACCGCGTGCACCTGCTCGGCCGCGTCGGGCACGACGACGTGCCGGCGCTGGTCTCGTCCGCCGACGTGGTCGTCGCCACGCCGTGGTACGAGCCGTTCGGCATCGTGCCGCTCGAGGCGGCGGCGTGCGGCGTGCCGCTCGTCGGCAGCGCGGTCGGCGGGCTGCTCGACTCCGTCGTCGACGGCACGACCGGGCTGCTCGTCCCGCCGCGCGACGCGGCCGCGCTCGCGACCGCGCTGCGCGGCCTGCTCGCCGACCCGACGCGTCGCCGCGCGATGGGCGCGGCGGCCCGGCGCCGGGCGCTCACCCACTACTCGTGGCGGGGCGTCGCGACGCAGACCGAGCTGGTGTACCAGTCCCTGACGAGCCCGGCCGCCGCGGCGGACCGGGTCGAGGAGGTGGCGGTGTGAGCGCCCGTACGTGGATCGAGACGCACGACGCCGAGCTCGCCGACGGGCTGCGCAGCCTGCGTCGGCAGGCCGGCACGGTCGAGCGCTGGGGCGCGACGCTCGCGCAGCGCCTCGCCGACGGCGGCCGGCTGATGGCCGCCGGCAACGGCGGCAGCGCCGCGGAGGCCCAGCACCTGACGTCGGAGCTGGTCGGCCGGTTCCTCGGCGAGCGGCGGCCGCTGTCGGCGCTGTGCCTGTGCTCGGAGAGCTCGAGCGTCACGGCGATCGTCAACGACTACGGGATCGACGAGATGTTCGCGCGGCAGGTCGAGGCGCACGGGCGCCCCGGCGACGTGCTCGTGCTGCTGTCGACGTCGGGCCGCAGCGTCAACCTGCTGCGCGCCGCCGAGCGGGCGCACGAGGTCGGCGTCGACGTGTGGTCGATGACCGGCCCGCGCCCGAACCCCCTCGCGAGCCTGTCCGACGAGGTGCTCGCCGTGGAGGCGCCGACGACGGCCGCCATCCAGACGGTGCACCTCGTCGCGGTGCACGCGGTGTGCGCGGCGCTCGACGAGCACCTCGCGCTGCGGCCCGCGGCGCCCGCGCGGGCCGGGGTCGCCGCGGCCGTGGAGGTGCCCGCGTGAGCGCGCGCCTCCCCCACGTGGTGGTGGTCGGCGACGTCGTGCTGGACCGTGACGTCGAGGGCCGCGTCGACCGGCTCTGCCCGGACGCCCCGGCGCCCGTGCTCGACGTCACGCACGTGCGCGAGAGTCCCGGCGGCGCCGGGCTCACGGCGCTGCTGGCCGCCGAGGGCGCCCGGGTCACCCTCGTCGCGCCGGTGGCCGACGACGACGCCGGGCGACGCCTCGTCGAGCACCTCGGCCGTGCGCTGGACGTCCTGCCGCTGCCGCACGAGGGCGGCACGCGCCGCAAGGTCCGCGTCCGCAGCGCCGCCCACTCGCTCGTGCGCATCGACGACGGCGGCCCCGGCACGCCGGGCGCCGTCCCCGTGGACGACGTCCGCCGGGTGCTCGCCGACGCGGACGTCGTGCTCGTGTCCGACTACGGCGCGGGCGTCACGCGCGACGCCGACCTGCGCGCCCTGCTGACGGAGGCCGCCGCCGCGCGGCCCGTCGTGTGGGACCCGCACCCGCGCGGCGGCGACCCCGTGCCGGGCGTCACGCTCGTCACGCCGAACCTCGGCGAGGCCCGGGGCGCGCTGCGGGACGACCCGGCCGGCGCCGACGGCCCGGCCGACGCCCTCGCCCGCCGCCTGCGCGACGTGTGGCAGGCCCGGGCCGTCGCGGTGACGGCGAGCGCCGACGGTGCGTTCGTCGCGTCGGGCGGCGAGGCGCAGTACGTGCCCGCGCCGAGCGTCGCGGGCGGCGACCCGTGCGGTGCGGGCGACCGGTTCGCGGCGTCCGCGGCGCTGGCCCTGGCGGGCGGCGCGCTGCCCGTGGAGGCGGTGGGGCGCGGCGTGGCCGACGCGAGCGCGTGGGTCGCCGAGGGCGGGGCCGAGGCGTACCGGCGCCGCGGCGACGCGGCCGCCGAGGCGGACGCGAGCGCGGACCCGGGCCGCACCACGAGCCCCGCGGCCGCCGGCCCGGTCGGCAGCAACGGCGACGACCTCGGCGCCCTCGCCGCCCGCCTGCGCTCGGGCGGCCGGTCCCTCGTCGCGACGGGCGGCTGCTTCGACATCGTGCACGCCGGCCACGTCGCGACGCTGCAGGCGGCCCGCCGCCTCGGCGACGCGCTCGTCGTCCTGATGAACTCCGACGCGTCGGTGCGCCGGCTCAAGGGCGAGGGCCGGCCCGTCGTCACGGCGGCCGACCGCGCCCGCGTGCTCGAGGCCCTCGACTGCGTCGACGCGGTCGTCGTCTTCGACGAGGACGACCCGCGTGCCGCCCTGGACCGCCTCGCCCCCGACGTGTGGGCCAAGGGCGGCGACTACGGCGGCGCACCCCTGCCCGAGGCGGCGACCGTGCGCGCGCACGGCGGCCGCGTCGTGCTGCTCCCCTACCTCGACGGCCGTTCGACGACGTCGATCATCGAGCGCTCGGGCGTCGCCCGGGCCACCGGCACCACCCTGAAGGAGACCGTGTGACCAGCACCAACGACTCCCCGGCCCTGCTCGCCCCCCGCGAGGTCGGCACCGTCTTCGTCACGGGCGGCGCGTCCGGCCTGGGCGCGGCGGTCGTCGAGGCCGTCCTCGCGTCGGGCGGGAAGGTCGGGGTCCTCGACCGGGTCGCGCCCGCGGCCGACGTCCCGCACGTCGAGGTCGACCTGTCCGACTCGACGGCGGCCGCGGCGGCCGTCGAGGAGCTCGTCCGCCAGGTCGGCGCGCCGACGGCCGTCGTCACCGCCGCCGGCACCGACGCGTGCGGCCGGCTCGTCGACATCGACACGGCGACGTGGGAGAAGGTCGTCGCGGTCAACCTGTTCGGCACGGTCGCCGTCGTGCGCGCGGCGATCCCGTACCTCGAGAAGGTGCGCGGCACGGTCGTCACGGTCGCGTCGACGCTCGCGCTGCGCGGCATGAGCGACGCCACCGCCTACAGCGCCTCGAAGTTCGCCGTGCGCGGCTTCTCGCACGCGCTGGCCGCCGAGCTCGCCGGCAGCGTCGGCGTCACCTGCCTCATCCCGGGCGGCATGCGGACCGCGTTCTTCGACGGCCGCACCGAGCAGTACAAGCCCGGCCCGGACGCCGACCTCAACGACCCCCGCGCGACGGCGGGCGCGGTGATCACGGCGCTGCGCCAGCCCGTGGGCTCGGAGATCCGCGAGCTGCTCGTGATGGCGTCCGGGGAGAGCTCCTGGCCGTGACGGGCGACGCTCCCGCGGGTGACGCGTCGACGGGCGACGTCGTCGTCCTGCGCGCGCTCGGGCTCGGCGACGCCCTCACCGGCGTCGCCGCGCTCCGCGGCGTGCGCCGCGCGTGGCCGGACCGGCGGCTCTGGCTCGCCGGTCCGGCCACCACCGGCGCGTGGCTGCGCGACCTCGGCGTCGTCGACGACGTCCTGGTCACGGACGGCCTCGCCCCGCTCGCGTGGTCCCGCCCCGGCCACGTGGCGGTGAACCTGCACGGGCGCGGCCCGCAGAGCCACGCCGTGCTCGCGGCGACCCGTCCGGAGCGGCTCGTGGCGTTCGCCACCGAGGACCACCCCGACGGGCCCGCCTGGCGTCCGGACGAGCACGAGGTGGCGCGCTGGTGCCGGCTCGTGACCGCGGCGGGCGGCCCGTGCGACGCCACGGACCTGCGCCTCGACGTGCCGGCCGACCCCACCACCGCGCCGGCGACGGTCGTGCTGCACCCCGGGGCGGCGTCCGGCTCGCGGCGCTGGCCGCCCGACCGGTGGGGTGACGTCGCACGCGCGCTCGTCGACGCGGGGCACGACGTGACGCTGACCGGCCGCCCGGCCGAGCGCGACCTGTGCGCCGACGTGGTCGCCCACGCCGGGCGTCCGCTGCGCGTGCTCGCGGGCGTCCTCGACGTGCCGGGGCTGGCCGCGGTCGTCGCGGGCGCACGGCTCGTCGTGTGCGGCGACACGGGGGTGGCGCACGTCGCCACGGCCGTGGGCGCGCCGTCGGTGCTGCTGTTCGGCCCCACGCCGCCGCGCTGGTGGGGCCCGGCCGTGGACGTCGACCGGCACGTCGTGCTGTGGCACGGCGACGCCGACCACCCCGGCGACCCGCACGGCGCGACCGTGGACCCCGCGCTCGCCGCGGTCACGGTCGACGAGGTGCTGACGGCCGCCGCTCCCCTGCTGCGGGCCGGCGCGCCAGCCTGACGCACCGGACGCACCAGACCGACGGCCCCGGCCCCGCAGAGGGCCGGGGCCGTCGGCGTGGAGGGCGGCGCGCGGCGCCGGCGAACCGGCGCTCCGGCGGTGCCGCCCTCCGGCGCTGCCGCTCTCAGGCCGTGCGCGCGAGCGCCCCGGCGAACCACTCGACGGTGCGCTGCAGGCCCTCCTGCCACGCCACGTCGGGCGCCCAGCCCAGCTCACGCTCCGCGAGAGACGTGTCCGGGCGGCGCACCTCCGGGTCGTCCACGGGCCGGTCGACCAGCTCGATGGTGGACCGCGACCCCGTGGCGGCGACGACGTCCTCCGCGATGCGGCGGACGCTCAGCTCGGTCGGGTTCCCGATGTTCATCGGTCCGGGGTGGCCGCTGTCGGCCAGGGCGAGGATGCCGCGCACGAGGTCGTCGACGTAGCACACGGACCGCGTCTGGCTGCCGTCGCCCGCGACCGTCAGCGGCTCCCCCGCCAGCGCCTGCCGGATGAACGTCGGGATGGCGCGGCCGTCGTGGGGGCGCATGCGGGGGCCGTACGTGTTGAAGATGCGCACGATCGCCGTGTCCACGGCGTGCGTCGTGCGGTACGCGGTCGTCAGCGCCTCGGCGTACCGCTTCGCCTCGTCGTAGACGCCGCGCGGCCCGACCGGGTTGACGTTGCCCCAGTACGACTCCGGCTGGGGGTGCACGAGCGGGTCGCCGTACACCTCCGAGGTCGACGCCAGCAGGAACCGCGCGCCCTTGTCCATCGCGAGGCCGAGCGCGTGGTTGGTGCCGATCGAGCCCACCTTCAACGTGTGGATGGGCAGCTGCAGGTAGTCCACGGGCGACGCCGGCGACGCGAAGTGCAGGACGAGGTCGACGTCACCGGGCACGTGCACGAAGTCCGTGACGTCGCAGCGCTGCAGCCGGAACCGTGGCGAGTCCATGAGGTGCGCGACGTTGGCCGGCGTGCCGGTGAGGAAGTTGTCGAGGGCCACCACGTGGGCGCCGCGCTCGACGAGCTCCGTGCACAGGTGGCTGCCGAGGAACCCCGCGCCGCCGGTGACGACCACCCGACCCGTCGTCACGCCGTCCGAACCCGCCATGAGCACCTCCGCGTGCGTCGGTCACGCCCGCGGCGTGACGTCGTTGCTGGTCATGGGGCTGCCGCGGCCGCAGCCGGCGGCGCCCGGTGAGTGCAGGGCGACCCTCCCACGGACCCGGTGCCGCCACCACCGGAGGAGCACGGCACGGGCGCCGCGACCTGCGCGGACGCGGTGCCGCGACGTCCCCGCCGCCCTTCGGGATGCGCGCCCCGAGGTCCCGTGATGACGTGGTCCCGCGTCGTCGCCGGAGCTGGAGCCGACCGTCCCGGACGCCGACACCCCGTCGTCCGGCCTGCCCGGCCCCCTCCCGCTCCGCATGCGCATGTCCGACATGCCGGGGTACGGTGCAGGAGGGGTCAGGGCGTGGCCCACGATGCACCATTCGTGGAGGAAGCCCGTGCACGCAGCACCGGAGCGCTCGCAGCGGGGGTCCGTACGGACGCCCACCCGGGCCGGCTCATTCAGGTACGAGACCCGTGACGACAGCTGGTGGTGGTCCGACGACGTCTACCGCCTGCACGGCTTCGAGCCGCACGAGGTGGTGCCGACGACGGCCCTCGTGCTGGCGCACAAGCACCCCGACGACCGGGACGCCGCACGCGCGCTGCTGCACGGCGCCGCCGCCGGCCGGAGCCCGTTCGCGAGCGTGCACCGCATCATGGACGCCACCGGGCGGGCACGCGTCGTCGCGTTCGTCGGCCAGGGCGAGGCCGCGGGCGGCATCGGCCGGACCACCACGCTCACCGGGTACTTCGTCGACCTCACCGACGACGTCGCGGAGCGCTCGCGCGACGAGGCCAACCGCGACATCGCCGCCTCGGCGGCGCACCGCGCGCAGATCGAGCAGGCGAAGGGCATCGTCGCCTTCGCGTACGGCATCGACCCCGAGAGCGCCTTCGGGGTGCTGCGCGCGGCGTCGAACAACGGCAACGTGCCGATCCGTGAGATCGCGTCGCAGGTCGTGGCACGCGTCCGCGAGTTCCGTGGCGACCCGTACCGCGTCTGCGAGTACCTGGCCGAGGCCGCCGGCCTCCCCCTGCCGCGATGACCCGGGCACGCGTCACCCGGCCCGAGACGCGCATCGTCCCGCGCGCCGGCGGTCACGTCACCGTGCGGGTCGAGGGGTTCCGCGAGGGCGACGGCGTGCTGCCGCGCCCGGACCGGCTCGGTCGCTTCAAGGTCGAGGTCGCGCGCGACGAGCACGGCCTGCGCCTGCTCGACGCGCACGGCGGGACGATCGGGCGCCTCGGTACCTCGTGGGGCCGCACGCTCGCGGACGAGCTCACCGGCTGCGACCGCGACGGCGTCGTCCCCGTGGTCCGGGCGTCGCTCGTCGGGCCGCGCGGCGAGCGCGACATGTTCGTGCTGCTGTCGTGGCCGGGCCGCCGCACGGGCGTCGCGGGTCCTGCCCCCGGCGTGCGGACGCCGGTGCCGAGCGGCGCCGTGGGCGGCGTCCGGCACGCGGGCGGCTGAACCACCGCCGGTCCCCGTCGGGACCGGCCGGCCGCACCCGGTGCCCCGTCGACGGCGACACCCGCCGACGACGCCCACCGACCACGACGCCCCCGGACCCGCGCGAGCAGGTCCGGGGGCGTCGTGGTGCGCGGGGAGGTCGTCAGCTCTCGCGGCGCGCCGCGTGGCTCCCGCCGCGGCTCTCGCCGCCGCGGTCGCCGCCGTCGCGGCCGTGCTCGCCGCCGTCGTCGGACTGCCGCCGCTGCGCGGCCTCGCGCACCTCGCGACCCCGGCGGACGTCGTCCTCCGCCTTGGCCTGCTTCTTGTCGCTGGCCTTCGTGTCGCGCGGCGGCAGCTGGATCGAGCGCTCCGCCTCGATGCCGCCCTGCAGCTGGCGCCCGCGCTCGAGCTCGGCGTCCAGCTCGGCGCCGAACAGCAGCGCGAGGTTCGTGATCCACAGCCACAGGAGCGCGATGATGACGCCGGCCAGCGACCCGTAGGTCTCGTTGTAGCTCGAGAAGTTCGCGACGTAGAAGGCGAAGCCGAGCGACGCGAGCACCCACACGACGATGGCGACGAACGCCCCGACGCTCACCCAGCGGAACTTCGGCTGCCGCACGTTGGGCGTCGCGTGGTAGAGGATCGCGATGGCCAGCGCGACGAGCACGACCACGACGGGCCACTTGGCGATGTTCCACACCGTGACCGCGGTGCCGGACAGGCCCACGGCGTCGCCGACGGTCCGGGCGACGCCGCCGGACAGCACGAGCATCGCGACCACGAGGACGGCGATCACGACGAGCACGAGCGTGACGAGCAGCAGGATCGGGCGCAGCTTCCAGATCGGCCGGCCCTCGTCGATCTCGTACACGCGGTTCATGCCGCGGCTGAACGCGGCCACGTAGCCGGAGGCGGACCACAGGGCCGTCACGAGACCGACGACCAGGGCGAGCCCGGCGGCCGGCGCCTGCGTGAGGTTCTGCAGGATGGGCTCGATCGTGTCCGTCGCCCCGCCGGGGGCGATGTCGTCGACGAGGCCGAGGATCCGCTCGACCGCCCGCTCGGGGTCCGACACGAACCCGAGCAGCGACACGATCGCCAGCAGGGCCGGCGCGACGGCCAGCACGCCGTAGTACGTGAGCGCCGCCGCGAGGTCGGTGCACTGGTCCTTGCCGAACTCGCGGAACGTCTTGCGCAGCACGTACTTCCACGACCGCTTCTCGAGGTCGTCGGGCGAGTCGGGCTTGCGCGGGTCGTCAGGGGCCGGCGCCGTGGCCGCCTTCGACGTCGAGGACTTGTTCATCGCCGCACCTCCGCAGGGGCTGCCGGGGGGTGCGCCGGCCGCGTCGGCGGTGCCGCGCGGCGGGCGCCGGGGTCGGCCGGCCGCAGGCTCGAGCCGACACCAGCGACGCTATGCGCGGGTCCCGGGCCGCGCCACCGCAGGTCGCGCGGGGGTACCGGCACCGGCGGTGCGCCACCCCGCCACCGCGACGGCGCTCTCCTCGGCGTAGCGGTCGAGCACGACCGCCGCGAGGCGGGGGTCCGGGGCGAGGGCGTCCGCGACCACGTCGGCCCCCGCCTCGTGCACCCGGTCGAGGAAGTAGCCGGGCGCCAGCAGGTACGACGCGACGACGACGCGGCCGCCGTCGGGCAGGCCGGCGCGGGCCTCCGCCACCGCGACCGGCACGCGCGGGTGCGCACCCGCACCGAAGCCGACGTGCACGGGTCGCCCGAGGTGCTCGGCGAGCCCCGCCGCGACGACCCGGACGGCGTCGGCGGACGCCGGCTCGCTCGACCCCGCGGCGGCGAGCACGACCGCGTCCGCGTCCCGCAGCCCCGCCGCGGCGAGCCGGTCCGCCAGGATCGCGACGAGCCGCGGGTCCGGCCCCAGCGGCCGCGACGCGGCGGCGCCGGGGCGGTCGACAGCGGCAGCGACGTCGACCTTCGTGTGGAACCCGACCGAGAGCAGGAGCGGCACGACGACCGCCGGCGCGTCCTCGAGGGCCGCCGCGACGACGTCCGCGACCTCCGGCTCCTGCACGTCGACGAAGGCCTCCCGCACGTCCAGGTCGGGGCGGGCCGCCACCACGTCGGCGAGGATCGACCGGATCGCCGCCCGACCGGTGGGGCTGTCGGTGCCGTGCGAGCAGCCGACGAGCACGGGCGCGGGGCCGGTGGACGGGACGGCGGCGGTGGCGGTGGGTGGGACGGTGCCGGTCATGCCTGCTCCTGCAGCTCGATGCGGTACCCGCGCTTGACGACGGTGCGGATGAGCTCGCGGCTGCCGGTCGCCTCGCGCAGCCGCGCGACGGCGACCTCGGCGGCGTGCGGGTCGGCGGACTCCCCCGGCAGCGCGTCGAGCACGCGGTCGCGCGGCACGACCGAGCCGCGTGCGGCGGCGAGGAGCCGCAGCACCTCCAGGCCCGTGCGCGACAGCGGCAGCACGTGCCCGTCGAGCACCGCGGCCGCCCGGTGCACGCGCAGCGGTCCGGCGACGGTGTCGAGCGCCTCGAGCCCGCCGTAGTGCGTGACGATCGCGCGCACGAGCGAGCCGAGGCGGCCGCGGTCGGGCAGCAGCGGCGTGATCCCGCGCTCCTCGAGCGGCTTGGCGGTCACGGGCCCGACCGCCGCGAACACGACGGTGCCGGCGCGGTAGCGCCCGACGACGCCGTCGGTGACGCCCTCGGCGTCGGCGGCCGCGAGCCACGCGGCCGCACCGGGCGCCGACGTGAACACGACCGTGTCGACCTCGCCGTCGGCCACCGCGCGGGTCGACGCCGCCACGACCGCCGGGTCGGGCGGCGGACCCCACCGGTAGACGACGAGGTTGCGCACGCGCGCGCCGGCCACCACGAACGCCTCGTCGAGGCCGTCCGCACCGGCGCCGTGGTGCTGGATGACGATGTCGCGGCCCGCGACGCCCTCGTCGAGCAGCACCTCCGCGATCTCCGCGCTGGTCTCCGACTCCGCCACCCAGTCGGCGCTCAGCCCGGCGGCCTGGATGGCGCCGCGCGCCTTGGGCCCGCGCGCGATGATCCGCGTGCCGCGCAGCGTGTCGACGAGCCGGTCGGCGAGGCCGGCGGCGTCGGCGGCCTCGACCCAGCCGCGGAACCCGATGCCGGTGGTGACGACGACGGTGTCGGGCGGGTCGTCCAGGACGCGGCGCGTCTCGGCGAGGAGCAGGGCGTCGTCCGTGTGCGGGACCATCCCGAGGGAGGGGGCGTGGCGCACCGTCGCGCCCCGTCGTTGCAGGGCTGCGCCGAGCTCGCCGGCCCGGCGGTCGGCCGTCACCAGCACGACGCACCCGGCGAGCGTCTGGTCGATCACGTCGGCCGTCACCGGACCATTGTCGCGGGCGGCGCGGGGTCGTGCGCCGGCGTGTCCGGCGACGCGAGGTCGACGACCGGCTGCGCGTGCCCGTCGGGCTCGAGCAGACCGGGCGCCGCGACGGCGCCGAGCACGATCACCGCGGGCGCGCGCACCCCCGCCGCGGCGGCGACGCCGACGATGCCGTCGAGCGGGGCGCGGGTCACGCGCTGCCCGCCGAGCGTCGCCTCCTCGACGACGGCGACGGGCGTCGAGGGCGGCACGCCGTCCGCCAGCGCGTGCGCCGCGAGCCCGGGCAGCGCGCCGACGCCCATGAGGACGACGACGGTGCACGACGCGTCGCGCAGGCCGGTGAGCGCGGCCGCCGACCAGCCGTCGGTCCCGTTCATCACGTGCACGGCACCGACCGTGCCGCGGTGCGTGAGCGGGATGCCCGCGGCTGCCGGTGCGGCGAACGCGCTGCTGACGCCGGGCAGCACCGTGACGGGCACGCCCGCCTCGCGGCACGCCAGCACCTCCTCGCCCCCGCGGCCGTAGACGAACGGGTCGCCGCCCTTGAGGCGCACGACGACGCGTCCGCGCTGCGCCTGCTCGACGAGGATGCGGTTGATCTCCGCCTGCGGGACGGGGTGGTGCCCGGGCGTCTTGCCGACGTCGACGACCTCGAGGTCGTCCGGGAGCTCGTCGAGCACCGCGGTGGGGCCGAGCCGGTCGGTGACGACGACGTCGGCCTCCGCGAGCGCGCGGCGGCCGGCGACCGTGAGCAGGTCGACGTCCCCGGGTCCGCCGCCGACGAGGACGACGCGGCCCTGCCCGGGCGTGCGCTGCCGCCGCGCGCGCAGGTCGACGCGTCCCTCGCGCAGCGTGGTGGCGAGCGCGTCGCGGACCTGCACGGAGCGTCGCGGGTCCGCGCCACCGGTGGAGACGACGCCGACGAGGACGTCGCCGGCGCGGGTCGTCGCCGGCGTGCGGGCGGTGCCGCGGGCGGGTCGGCGCGGTCCGCCGGCGTCGACGCAGAAGACGCGCCGGGCCGTGGCCCACGCGACGACCGCCTGGTCGGTGGACCGGTCCCCCGTGGCGGTGTGCACGAGCCACGCGTCGTCGAGGTCGGACGGGACGACCTCCCGGTCGACCCACCGGACGGCGCCGGCGACGACGAGGTCGGCGATCGGCTCGCACACGGCGGGTGCGACGACGCGGACGTGCGCGCCCTCGGCGAGCAGCGCGTGCACGCGGCGCGCCGCGACGGGACCGCCACCGGCGACGAGGACCGTGCGCCCGGCGAGCTCGACACCCAGCAGGGCGGTCACGGCGCGTCCTCCGCGGGGCCGTCGGCGACGGCGACCTCGACCGCGCCGGCGGCGACCCGCACGGGCCACGTCCGCAGGTCGGCCGGCAGGCCCGGCACGGGCTGCTTGCCGGCCGGGTCGAGGCACGCGCCGGTGCGCAGGTCGAAGACCTGCTTGTACATGGGCGACGCGACGGTCGGCACCTCGTCGCCGTCGACCTGCCGCGAGCCGACGATGCCGCGCGCGAGGACGTGGGCGTCGCTGAACGGGTCGTGCTGCTGGACGGCGAGCACGCGGTCGTCGACGAGGCGGAACAGGGCGACCTGCTCGAGCCGCCCGTCGGGGCCGTCGGGGACGAGTGCCGCCACGCCGCGCTCGCGCGCGAGGTCGTCGAGCCGGCAGACGGGGAGCCAGGTGCGCCGCGGTGCCGCGGCGGCGGGGGTGGCGTCGAGCAGGGTCACGACCGGACCTCCAGGGTCGAGCCGGCGACGAGGACGGGGGCGCCGCTCGCGGCGGCGGCCCGCTCGGCGGCGGTGGCGGGGCGAGCCTGGCCGCGCTCGGGCACGTAGGCCAGGGACGGGTCGGCTACGTCGGGGGCGTTCACGAAGGACGCGAAGCGGCGGAGCTTCTCGGGGTCGTCGAGGGTGGCGCGCCACTCGTCCTCGTACTCGTCGACGTGCTGCGCCATCTGCGCGTCGAGGTCGGCGGCGATGCCGAGGGAGTCCTCCATGACGACGGCGCGCACGCCGTCCAGGCCGCCCTCGACCTCCTCGATCCACGGCGCCGTGCGCTGCAGGCGGTCCGCGGTGCGCACGTAGTAGAGGAGGAAGCGGTCGATGGTGCGGACGAGCGTCTCGGTGTCGAGGTCCTCCGCGAGGAGCCGCGCGTGCCGGGGCGTGAACCCGCCGTTGCCGCCGACGTAGACGTTCCAGCCCTTGTCGGTGGCGATGACGCCGACGTCCTTGCCGCGCGCCTCGGCGCACTCGCGGGCGCACCCGGAGACGCCGAGCTTGATCTTGTGCGGCGAGCGGAGGCCGCGGTAGCGCAGCTCGAGCATGACGGCGAGCGCGACCGAGTCCTGCACGCCGAACCGGCACCACGTCGACCCGACGCACGACTTCACGGTGCGCAGGGACTTGCCGTATGCGTGGCCGGACTCGAACCCGGCGTCCACGAGCCGCTGCCAGATGTGCGGCAGCTGGTCGATGCGGGCGCCGAACAGGTCGATGCGCTGCCCGCCGGTGATCTTCGTGTAGAGCCCGTAGTCCTTCGCGACCGCACCGATGGCGATGAGGCCCTCGGGGGTGACCTCGCCGCCGGGGATGCGCGGGACGACCGAGTAGGAGCCGTCCTTCTGCAGGTTCGCCATGACGTGGTCGTTGGTGTCCTGCAGGGCGGCGCGCTCGCCGTCGAGCACGTGCCCGGGCGCCGTCGTCGCGAGGATCGACGCGACGGCGGGCTTGCAGATGTCGCAGCCGCGTCCGGCGGCGCGCGTGCCGAACCGCTCGACGACCTCGGTGAACGTGCGCGAGCCGGCGACGCGGACCGCGTCGTAGAGCTGGGCCCGGGACAGCGCGAAGTGCTCGCACAGCGCGGTGCTGACCGTGACGCCGAGCTTCTCGAGCTCGGTGGCCATGAGCTTCTTCACGAGCGGCAGGCACGACCCGCAGCTCGTGCCGGCGCGCGTGCAGCCCTTGACCGCCCCGAGGTCGTGGCAGCCCTCGTCGGTCACGGCGTGCCGGATCGCCCCGGCGGTGACGTTGTTGCAGGAGCAGACGCCGGCGTCGTCGGGCAGCTCGAGGTCGGGTGCGCCCCCGGTGCCCTCGGGGAGCAGGAACGCCGAGGGGTCGCCGGGCAGCTCGCGGCCGAGCATGGGCCGCAGGCTCGCGTACGCGCTCGCGTCGCCGACGAGGACGCCGCCGAGGAGGGTGCGCGCGTCGTCCGACAGGACCAGCTTCTTGTAGACGCCGGCGACCGGGTCGGCCCAGACGATCTCGAGCGCGCCGGGCGTGCGGGCGAACGCGTCGCCGAAGCTCGCGACGTCGACGCCCGCCAGCTTGAGCTTGGTGGCGGTGTCGGCACCGGGGAACGTCGCCGAGCCGCCCAGCAGCCGGTCGGCCGTGATCTCGGCCATCGTGTACCCGGGCGCGACGAGGCCGATGCAGGCGCCCTGGATGCAGGCCACCTCGCCCACCGCCGAGACGGCCGGGTCCGCCGAGAGGCACGTGTCGTCGACGAGCACGCCACCGCGCGGGCCGACCGCGAGCCCGGACTCCCGCGCGAGCTCGTCACGCGGCCGCACACCCGCGGCGACGACCACGACGTCCGCGTCGAGGCGCGTGCCGTCCGCGAGCTCGACGCGCCCGACGCCGCCGCGGCGGTGCTCGTGCACGCGCGTCGTCATGGCCTGCGTGCGCACCCCGATGCCGATGCGGTTGATCAGCCGGCGCAGCGCCTCGCCGCCGCCGAGGTCGACCTGCGCCGACATGAGGTGCGTGTCGACCTGCAGGACGGTCGCCCGCGCGCCGAGCGCGTCGAGCGCGCCCGCCGCCTCGAGGCCGAGCAGCCCGCCGCCGAGGACGACGCCGCGGACCCGGTGCGGCCGCTCCGCCTGCAGGCCCTGCACGTACCCGCGCAGCGCGGCGACGTCGTCGAGCGTGCGGTACACGAACACGCCGGGCAGGTCGGCGCCCTCCATGGGCGGCACCCACGCGTACGAGCCGGTCGCGAGCACGAGGTGGTCGTACGCGTACGTGCGCCCGGACGCGGCGGTGACCGTGCGGGTCCCGCGGTCGACGGCCGTCACGGCGTCCCCGCGCACGAGCGTCACCAGCGGGTCGTCCCAGAGGCTCGCGTCGCCGAGGGCGAGGTCCTCGGGCGTGCGGCCGGCGAAGAAGCTCGTCAGCGCGACGCGGTCGTACGGCCGGCGCGGCTCCTCCGCGAGGACCGTGACGCGCCACGTGCCGGCGGTGTCGCGGTCGCGCAGGGCCTCGACGAGCCGCTGGGCGACCATGCCGCCGCCGACGACGACGAGGTGGCGAGGGGCGTCCATGGGTGCCTCCGGGATGGGTGACGGTGCGGTGCGCTGGTGCGTGCGGGTGGTGCCGAGCGGTGGCCGTGCCGGAGAGCGGTGGGTGGTGCCGGTACGGGTCGTGCGGGTGCTGCGGGCCCTCGGCGGGGCGTGCCTCGACGCTAGGGAGCGCGTGTTTCGGGCGGCGGCACGCGTGCGTTACCCCGGCGGAACCTTCTGCGCACACCGGCACCCGCCGTGGTGTGAGGAGGCGGCGCGTGCGGCGCCCGGGACGCCGCGGCACGCGCGACGTACGGTGACGGCATGGGACCCGAGGACGGCCCGCCGAGCGCCGCGGACGCCGGCGACGGCGCGACGACGACCGCGCCGCCCGGTGCGGAGCGGCAGGCGACGCTCGCGGCCGCCGCGGCCGGCGTCGCCGCGGGCACGGTCACCGTCGGGGTCGGCGCGCTCGTGGCCGCCGTCACCGGCGCGTCGTCGGACCCGCTCGTCGCCGTCGGGTCGGCGTTCGTCGACCTCACGCCGGCGTGGCTCAAGGACTGGGCCGTGACCGCCTTCGGCACGGCCGACAAGGTCGCGCTGGCGGTCGGGCAGGCCGTGGTGCTCGCCCTCCTGGCGGCGCTCGCGGGCGTGCTCGCGTGGCGGCGGTGGTCGTCCGGGGCGGTGCTGGTGGTAGCGCTCGGGGGCCTCGCCGGCGTCGCGGCGACGACACGCCCCGACGCCGGGCTGCTCGCGCCCGTGCCGAGCGTCGCGGGCGCCCTGGCCGGCCTCCTCGTCCTGCGTGCCCTGCTTCGTCGCGTGCCGCCGCCCGCGGCGGCCGTGAGCGCGCCGGCCGCGAGCGCGCCGCCGCCACGCTCCATGA